>NZ_BAAAIZ010000084.1:0-23239 GCF_039526425.1 Streptomyces thermospinosisporus | reverse complement strand
CGGGCGCGGGGGCGCTGGCCGGTGCGGTGACGGACCTGGGCGGGGCGCCGGGCGCGCTGCTGGGCGCGGGCGCGGCGGTCTGCGCGCTGGTCGGCCACCGGGTGGCGAGCTACGACTACCCCTCCCGCTTCGTGCACTTCACCGCGGGTGTGGCCCTGCCGCTGGCGGCCGCGGCCCCGGCGGTGTACCTGCTGGGGCGGCTCGCCGGCTGAGCCGCGAACGGCGCGGCGGACCCGAGCGGACCCGAGCGGACCCGAGCGGACGCGAGCGGACCCGAGCGGACGCGGCGGACGCGAGCGGAGAGGACGGACGGGTCCGCGGCCCTCGCGACTCCCCCCGGCAGGCGACACGGGCGTGCCCGCGACCCTCGCGCCCCCCGAACGGGAGATGCTCCGCGAGCCTCGTGAGGCGCGTCCGTTGTCACAGATGATCGACAATTTCGCGGCGCCCCTTCCGCGCGGAGTTACCCTCACGCTGGGCGGCCGGCCGGTCGTCGGGGTCAGCCTGGTGGGGGAAGCACCGCATGCGCGCACTGCGAATACTGCTCGTCGTCGTTGTGATCCTGGGCGGTCTCTTCGTGATCGTCGACCGGGTCGCGGTCAACTTCGCCGAGGGCGAGGCCGCCGACCGGCTGAGGACCAGCGAGAATCTCGCGTCCACGCCCGACGTGTCCATCAAGGGCTTCCCCTTCCTCACCCAGGTGGCGAGCGGCAGCCTCGACGAGGTCGAGGTCGGCATCCAGGACTACGAGGCCGGCACCGGTGACGGCGCCCAGAGGATCCGTATCGCCGATCTGCGCGCCGACATGAAGGGCGTGGAGTTCTCCGGCGACTACAGCTCCGCCACCGCTCAGAGCGCCACCGGCAGCGCCACGATCTCCTACGACGAGCTGCTGAAGACCGCCAAGTCCGAGCCCACCCAGGTCGCACCGGGCGTCACCGCGAACGTCGTCGGCCTCTCCGACGGCGGCAACGGAAAGATCAAGGTACGGGTGGAGGCCACCGTGCTCGGCGCCAAGCTGCCCGAGCCGGTGTTCGTGCTCAGCTCGGTGAAGGTGGTGGACGGCGACACGGTGCGCGTGAAGGCGGACGCGCTGCCGAAGTTCGGCTCGGTCTCGCTGCCCGAGTCGCGGGTGCGGAAGATCACCGACTTCCAGCAGAAGATCGACGGCCTGCCCGGCGGCATCAAGCTCGACAAGGTCGAGGCGGGCCAGGACGGCGTGCACATCACGGTGAAGGGTTCCGAGGTCCGGCTGGTTGGGTAGGTCCCGCCGCGACGCATGCTTTCCCGGGGCGGAAGCAGCCGAAGTCTCCGGGGCGGAAGCAGCCGAAGTCTCCGGGGCGGAAGCAGCCGAAGTCTCCGGGGTGGAAGCGGCCGAAAGTCTCCGGGCGGAAGCGACCGAAAGCGTCCCGGCTGACGTGCGGCGTCCGGGAAATGAGACGACGGCGTCCGCTGAGCAGATGTGACGCCCCTACACGCGCGGCGCGGGCCCGGAACGCCGGGCCCGGGGAGCTTCACGTCCCGCAATCCGGACGATCGCATCTCAACATACGACACACCGGTGACACGCCCGCCTCACGCTCCCTACGATCGGGGCCATGAAGCGACAGGCGGATCTCACGAAGCGGCGGGCAGTAGACCTGTGCCGTGTCGCCGCCATGCTCTGTCGCACCTTCTGAGCGGACGCCGACGTTCGCATTCCCCCTGCCCGGATGAGGGCACCCGTGTGCCGGTCCCGTACGGCCGTGCACGCCTTTTCGCACGCACGCCCCGCCGCAACTGCCCCGGAGGAGAGAGCATGAGCCGCAGCGACGTCCTGGTCGACGCCGATTGGCTGCAGGAACACCTGGACGACCCGACCATCGCCATCGTCGAGGTGGACGAGGACACCACCGCCTACGAGAAGAACCACATCCGGAACGCCATCCGGATCGACTGGACCAAGGACCTGCAGGACCCGGTCCGCCGCGACTTCATCGACCAGGCCGGCTTCGAGAAGCTGCTGTCGGAGAAGGGCATCGCCAACGACCACACGGTGATCCTCTACGGCGGCAACAACAACTGGTTCGCGGCGTACGCCTACTGGTACTTCAAGCTGTACGGCCACGAGAACGTCAAGCTCCTCGACGGCGGCCGCAAGAAGTGGGAGCTGGACGCCCGTGAGCTGGTGCCCGGCGACGAGGTGCCGGAGCGGCCGAAGACCGAGTACAAGGCCAAGCCGCAGGACACCTCGATCCGCGCCTTCCGGGACGAGGTCGTCGCCGCGATCGGCTCGCAGAACCTGGTCGACGTGCGCTCGCCCGACGAGTTCTCCGGCAAGCTGCTCGCCCCGGCCCACCTGCCGCAGGAGCAGTCGCAGCGTCCGGGCCACGTGCCGAGCGCGAAGAACATCCCGTGGTCCAAGAACGCCAACGACGACGGCACCTTCAAGTCGGACGAGGAGCTGAAGAAGCTCTACGAGGAGGAGGGCGTCGACCTCTCCAAGGACACCATCGCCTACTGCCGCATCGGTGAGCGTTCCGCGCTGAGCTGGTTCGTGCTGCACGAGCTGCTCGGTGTCGAGAACGTCAAGAACTACGACGGCTCCTGGACCGAGTACGGCTCCCTCATCGGCGTGCCGATCGAGCTCGGCTCCGGCAAGTGATCCAACCCGACCGACCTTTTCAGAACCCTTCAGGAGAAAGACATGTGCGGTGCGAAGGCCGGCGGCCCGGACGCCTCGACGATCAAGCCGGGTGAGACCACCATCCAGGGTCAGGTGACCCGCGACGGCGAGCCGGTGACGGGCTACGTCCGTCTGCTGGACTCGACCGGCGAGTTCACCGCGGAGGTCCCGACGTCCGCGACCGGACAGTTCCGCTTCTACGCGGCCGAGGGCACGTGGACCGTCCGCGCGCTGGTGCCCGGTGCCACCGCCGACCGCACGGTCGTCGCCCAGAAGGGCGGGCTGGCCGAGGTCGCGATCGCGGTCTGACACAGACGCAGCCCCTGGTCAGGGCTGGTGACGGCCCAAGGGCCGCACCCCGTGGGTTGGACGCCACCTGGGGTGCGGCCCTTCCGCGTGCGCACCCGCGGCTTCACGCAGGTGACGGGCATACGCTGGTCGTATGTACGCGCGCCGGCGCCGCATCTACTTCGCCATGATGGGCACGTGCATCGCGCTGTTCGTCCTGGCCTGGGGCGTCGTGCGGCTGTGGTCCGTGCCCGTGGCCGTCGGCATGTGCGTGGTGGCCATGCTCATCCCGCCGCTCGCCGCGATGATCGCCAACCGGCGCGGCCCGGACGACCGCTGGTGGGACGACCCCTCCGGCGATCCGCAGTCCGACGAGTGGTGGGACGAACTGGACGGCAAGAAGCGCCCCGGCGGCCCGCCTCCGTGACCAGGGCGGCCCTCCTGTGCACGAGCGTCAGTAGACGAGCGCCTGGGTGTCCTCCCCCATGGCCTCCTGCACGAAGACCTGGGCGCCCGCGATCCGCACGCCCTCGATGACGTCCTTCTCCGTGATCTCCCGGCGGGCGGCGCACTGCGTGCACAGGGTGACCCGCCCGGCCGCCAGCACGGACTCCAGCAGCTCCGGCAGCGGGGCGGCGTGCGGCAGCTCGAACTCGGCGGCCCGGCCCGGCAGGGCGAACCACGCGGACTCCCCGGTGAGCCACAGCGAGACGTCCACTCCACTGGCCGCGGCCACCGCCGCCACCGTGAACGCCTGCGAGCACCGTTCGGGGGCGTCGGCCCCGGCGGTCACCTTGATCACGAGCTTCTTCGCCATGCCTGAATCGTAATCACGTCGCCTGCAACCAGCGTCCCCGTCCGGAAGTCACCTCTGCGCGCGCAGACACCGCGCGTTCCGCCTTCTGTGAGGGGACGTCTTGGAACAACCCGAAGAGACGCCGTGCGCCCCGGCCGCGGCGAGACCCAGCGACGCGCCGGACGCCGCCGAGGCGGCCGGGGCAGCCCGGGGGAGCGGAGCCCGAACGGTCCGCCGGTGAGTGCCGGTCCGGCGGCGCCGGGCGCAGCCGGGGCCGGACCGTCGCGCTGATCACGGCCGGAGCGCTGCTCGGGCTGGTGGCCGGCACCTGCACGGGCTATCTGATCCAGGCCGATCGTGAGCCGACCCCGCTGCCGTCGCTGTCCCAGCCGGAGCTGAAGCGGGCCACGGGACCCGCGTCCTGGGGCGGCACCGAGGCCGTGCCGTTCTGGCAGACGGTGACCCTGCAGGCGCAGCTGCTGAGCTGACCGACCTCACACCGAGGGCCGGATCCCGGGCGCGTAAGCTGGGGTCCGGCCCTGTGCACATCTTCCGCACCCCCGCTCAAGGAGCACCCCGTGGAACTCTTCTTCGAACTTCTGTTGGTCCTGGTTGCCGTCGGCGTGCTCGCCTTCGCCGGGCTGACCGTGAAGAAGCTGTACCAGGGCCAGCGCTGAAACGACGCTAGGAACTACTGCTCATGATCGAGATCCCGTCCGACCTGCACAAGGACCTCGTGCCGCTCGCCTTCCTGCTGGGCCACTGGGTCGGCGCGGGCGTGCACGACTTCCCCGGCTCCGAGAAGTGCAATTTCGGGCAGGAGGTCGCCTTCACCCACGACGGCCGGGACTTCCTGGAGTACCGCTCGCACACCTGGGTGCTCGACAGCGAGGGCAACAAGGTCAGGCCGCTGGAGTCGGAGCACGGCTTCTGGCGGATCGACTCCGACCGCAAGGTCGAGGTGACGATGACCCGCGACGACGGCGTCATCGAGATCTGGTACGGCGAGCTCGCCGACAAGAAGCCGCAGATCGACCTGGTCACCGACGCGGTGGCGCGCACCGCCGGCTCCCGCCCCTACAGCGGCGGCAAGCGGCTGTACGGCTACGTCAAGAGCGACCTGATGTGGGTCGGCGAGAAGCAGACCCCCGAGGTCTCGCTGCGCCCCTACATGTCGGCGCACCTGAAGAAGGCCGTCACCCCGGAGGAGGTCGAGCGCTGGGCCAAGGCCCTGCCCGACGACCTGCCGGACGACGGGATCGCCTTCTTCAAGTAGTCCCGGCATCGCTTCGAGTGGTTCCGGCACCGGTCCGGTCCCGTTCCGGGTGGTTCCGGCCCCGTGGGTTCCGCCGCCGCAACGCCTAGACTTTCCGGTGTGGTGAGCACCGACTGGAAGAGCGACCTCAGGCAGCGCGGCTACCGGCTGACGCCGCAGCGCCAGCTTGTCCTCGAAGCAGTGGACACCCTGGAGCACGCGACCCCCGACGACATCCTCGCGGAAGTGAGAAAGACGGCGTCGGGGGTCAACATTTCCACCGTCTACCGGACCCTGGAGCTCCTGGAGGAGCTGGGGCTGGTCAGTCATGCGCACCTGGGGCACGGTGCGCCGACCTACCACCTGGCCGACCGCCACCACCACATCCACCTGGTCTGCCGGGACTGCACCAGCGTGATCGAGGCGGACCTGTCGGTGGCCGACGAGTTCACCGCCAAGCTCCGGCAGGAGTTCGGCTTCGACACGGACATGAAGCACTTCGCGATCTTCGGCCGCTGCAAGGACTGCTCGCTCAAGCATTCAAATACCGAGTCGTAGGCTTACGGATATGAAGAGCCCCCTGCTGACCCTGCCCGGCGCCGTCCCCGCCGAGGGCGTGGACGAAGGCGTGGCCGCCCACTACGGCGACCTGTTCCGTGAGCAGCGTGCCCTCGCCGACGGCACCGGCTTCGTCGATCTGTCCCACCGCGGGGTCGTCACCGTCTCCGGTCCGGAGCGGCTCGGCTGGCTGCACCTGCTGCTCACCCAGCATGTCAGCGAACTCCCTCCCCACCAGGCCACCGAGGCGCTGATCCTGTCCGCGCACGGCCACATCGAGCACGCCCTGTATCTGGTCGACGACGGGGAGACGGTGTGGGCGCATGTGGAGCCCGGCACCCAGGACGCGCTGATCGCGTACCTGGAGTCGATGAAGTTCTTCTACCGGGTCGAGATCGCCGACCGCACCGACGACATCGCGGTGGTCCATCTGCCGGCCGGCTCGATCACCGAGGCGCCCGAGGGCGTGGTCGTACGGGAGACCCCGTACGGGCGTGATCTGTTCCTGCCCCGTGAGGACCTGGAGTCCTTCGCCCGGCAGGCCGGGCCGCCCGCCGGGATCCTCGCCCACGAGGCGCTGCGGGTCGAGGCGCACCGCCCGCGGCTCGGCTTCGAGACCGACCACCGCACGATCCCGCACGAGCTGGGCTGGATCGGCACCGCGGTGCATCTGCAGAAGGGCTGCTACCGCGGGCAGGAGACCGTCGCCCGGGTGCAGAACCTGGGCAAGCCGCCGCGCCGGCTGGTCTTCCTGCACCTGGACGGCAGCGAGGTCCACCTGCCGGCGCCGGGCACCGAGATCCGGCTCGCCGACGACGGCCCCGACGGCCGCAAGATCGGCTTCGTCACCACGTCCGTACGCCACCACGAGCTGGGCCCGGTCGCCCTCGCCCTGGTCAAGCGGAACGTCCCGGTGGACGCCCGGCTGCTCGCCGGGGAGACGGCCGCGGCGCAGGAGACGGTCGTCGAGCCCTAAGGCACGCGACAGGCCCTGGTGCCCGCCTTCCGGACCCTGAGGGGGTCTGGCTAGATCTCCAGCAGCACGGTGAACGGGCCGTCGTTGGTCAGGGACACCCGCATCTGCGCGCCGAAGCGGCCCGTGGCCACCGTCGCGCCCAGGGAGCGCAGCCGGGCCACCACCTCGTCGACCAGCGGCTCGGCCACATCGCCGGGGGCGGCGGCGTTCCAGGTGGGACGGCGCCCCTTGCGGGCGTCGCCGTAAAGAGTGAACTGGCTGATGACCAGCAGCGGGGCGTCGACGTCGCTGCACGACCGCTCGTCCTTCAGCATCCGGATCGTCCAGAGCTTGCGGGCGAGCTGCGCCGCCTTCTCCTTGGTGTCCTCGTGGGTCACGCCGACGAGGACACACAGGCCCTCGCCCTCGATCGCCCCGACCGTCTCGCCGTCCACGACGACGCTCGCGCCGTCCACCCTCTGCACCACTGCTCGCATACGACCATCATGCCGTTCGGCGAACAGGCTCCCGAGCGGGGTCGGGGCACCGCCCCGGTCGGGCTATTTTTACTCCTTAACCCCCATCTGGGGTTGATCGGGACCACTCGGTCACATAGCGACCACTTGGGGTGGCACGATGCTTGGCACACGCCGGTCGAGGGGACGGTAGAGGCACATGAGCACACCAGGGACCGGGCAGCCGCCTGGGGCTGTCTCGTTGACCCAGGGGAGCGCGGGCGAACGGGAGTTCCACCGCCCGCCCACCCAGCGCACGGACAGCCCCGAGCTGCCGCAGGAGCCGCCCGAGCACGACCTGAGCGTGCTCAGCCTGAGCGAGCTGCGCACGCTGCGCCGGGACGCCCAGCGCGACGAGGCGGACCTGAGCTACGTACGGCGGCTGCTGCAGGGCCGTATCGACATCCTCCGCGCGGAGCTGACCCGGCGGGCGCCGGTGGGCTCGGCGTCGGTGGCCGCTCCGGCCGAGGCGTCCGTGGTCGAGCGGCTGCCGGAGATCCTGCGGGACACCCCGGCCCGGCAGCGCTCCTCCGCCCGCCATGTCACGCTCGGCACCCCGCAGAGCGAGGAGTACCGGCGGCTGGCCGCCGACATGCTCGGCGAGGTCGAGCTGTCCGACCTGAGCGCCCGAACCGACGGGGAGCTGCACGCGGCGATGGGCCGGCTGGTGCGGTACGAGCAGCAGGTGTCGCGGCGCCGGCAGCGGCTGCAGCGCACCGCCGACGACTGCAGCGCGGAGATCGCCCGCAGGTACCGTGAGGGAGAAGCGCAAGTCGACGACCTGCTCGTCTGAGCTCGTCCGAGGCGGGAGCCGGCCCGGCGATCCCGGGCTCCCCGCGACGGGCGGGCTCCGTCCGTTCGTCCTTCCGGAGGCCACCGCCGATGTCCGCATCCTCCCCGTCCACCTCCCCCGCATCCGCCGGCTCCCAGCCGCCGATATCCGGCGCCGCCGCCGCACCGCCGGTGCTCGCCGAGGTGGTCCGCTCGGGGTTCGTGGAGGGGCGGCACCGGGGCAGCCTGGTGCTGCTGGACGCGGACGGTTCGCTGCGGCTGGCGCTCGGCGATGTGACGGCACCGGTGTTCCCGCGCTCCTGCAACAAGCCGATGCAGGCGGCCGGGATGCTCCGGGCGGGGCTCGACCTGTCGGGGGAGCGGCTGGCGCTGGCCGCGGCGAGCCACTCGGGCGAGAGCTTCCACCGCGACCTGGTCCGCAAGATGCTCGCCGAGCACGGGCTGACCGAGGAGCAATTGGGCTGCCCGCCGGACCTGCCGCTGGACGCCGAGGAGCGGGAGACCTACCTGGCGGCGGGCGGCAGCCGCAGCCGGGTGGCCATGGACTGCTCCGGCAAGCACACCGCGATGCTCGCCACCTGTGTGCGGCGCGACTGGCCGCTGGACCGCTACCTCGACCCCGGCCACCCGCTGCAGCGGCTCATCCACAGCAGTGTGGAGGAGGCCGCGGGCGAGAAGGTGGCCGCCACCGGCACCGACGGCTGCGGCGCCCCGCTCCTGGCCATCAGCCTCGCCGGACTCGCCCGCGCCTACCGCTCCTTCGTCCTCGCCGGACCCGGCACACCGGAACGCCGGGTCGCCGACGCGATGCGCGCCCACCCCGAGTACGTCGCCGGCACCCGCCGCGCCGACACCTGGCTGATGCGGGAGATCCCGGGCGCCCTGTCCAAGGTGGGCGCCGAGGCGGTCCAGGCGGCCGCCCTGCCGGACGGCCGCGCGCTGGCGTTCAAGGTGGAGGACGGGGCGGTACGGACCCTGGGGCCGGTGCTGGCCCGGGCGCTGCGGCTGCTGGGCGTGGACGCCCCTGTGCTGGACCGGATCGGCCGGGCGCCGCTGCTGGGCGGCGGGCGTGAGGTGGGGGAGATCCGGGCGGTGTTCTGAGCCGCGTGATCTTCCCGCCGGCCGGCGCGGTCCCCGGGCTGCTCGGCGGGCTCCCCGGCTCCCCCCAGGGGGCGTCGCGGTCGCGGGGGCCGCCGTAAATCCGCGCGACATCGCACCGATGTGCGACCTACCGTGAGCCCATGACGTCCCGCGCAGACATCGATGTACGTCCCGTCGACGAGACCGAGTTCGCGGACTGGAACCGCGCCCTGAACACCGGTTTCCTGCGGGAGCCGCACAGCTCAGAGGAGGTCCTCGAGGCGCGGCGCAAGGCGTTCGCCGCCAGCCGGCTGGTCGGCGCCTTCGACTCCGGCCGGTGCGTGGCGACGTTCCGTTCGTTCGCGCAGGAGCTGACCGCGGTCGGCGGCCGGGCCGTGCCCGCCGACGCGGTCTCCAGCGTCACCGTCTCCGCCACCCACCGCCGCCGCGGCCTGCTCAGCCGCATGATGCAGCAGGACCTGGCGGCGGCGAAGGAGCGCGGAGACGTAGTGGCGACCCTGATCTCCGCCGAGTACCCGATCTACGGCCGCTACGGCTTCGGCCCGGCCACCACCACGACCGAGTGGACGATCGATGTGCCCCGCTCCGGGCTCGACGCCCGCTGGGCGGGTCCGGAGGACGGCGGCCGGGTCGACTTCCTCGACCCGGAGGACGTGCGCAAGCTGGGTCCCGAGCTGCACGACCGGCTGCGCCGCAGCCGGCCCGGCGTCGTCGACCGGGACGAGCTGTGGTGGCAGCAGGACACCGGTGTGCTGCGGTTCCACGGCGCCTGGCCGGAGCCGTTCTACGCGGTGTACCGCGCGGCCTCCGGCGAGGTCGAGGGCATGGTGTCCTACAAGATCGAGGACCACTGGGGCGACGCCAAGCAGCCGCAGAACACGGTGCGCGTGCGCTGGCTGATCGCGGTGACCCCGGCCGCCGAGCGCGCGCTGTGGCGCTATCTCTGCTCGATCGACTGGGTCGTGACGGTGAAGAGCGGCGGCCGCGCCCCCGACGACCTGCTCCCCCTCTTCCTGCCGGACGCGCGGGCCGCCGCCATCACCACCCAGGCGGACTGGCTGTGGGTGCGGATCCTGGACGTCGTACGGGCCCTGGAGGCGCGCACCTACGAGGCGGCCGGCTCGCTGGTGCTGGAGGTGACCGACCGGGGCGGGCTGACCGGGGGCCGGTACCGGCTGGAGGCGTCCGAGGACGGCGCGGGGTCGTGCACGCCCACCGATGCGAGCGCCGATCTCAGCCTGGAGACCGGCGAGTTGGCGGCGCTGTGGCTCGGGGACGAGTCGGCGGTGCGGCTGGCGGCCGCGGGGCGGGTGCGGGAAGAACGAGCGGGCGCCGCCCGTCAGGCCGACGCCCTGCTGCGTACCTCCAGGCGACCGTGGTGCCCGGACGTGTTCTGAGCGCGCGGCTCGCGCGCTGAACGGGTTCTGCCTGCTTCTGACGGGACCTCCTTCCGACGACTGCGAATGGGCGCTCATCCGTAGCGAGCTGTTCAGTTGTGGTTGTGGTTGTTGTGCGGTGGTGCCGACTGGCCGGTCTCCCGGCTCCCCTCCGGAAGGGAGCCCGGCCAGACGTCTGTGGGTGCCCTTCAGCACAGCAGGGCTGGTGCCTTCGTTGGGACTTGATGCCTTCAGCCGGGCTGGGCGAGCAGCATCACGAGGATGACCGCGCCGATGCCGCTGATCAGGGTGTTGCGGGCCTTGAGGCCCACCGCGAGGGCGACGAACGCGATGATGCCCATCGGGCCGTACTTCCACTCGATGAACTGCTCGAATCCGATGGCCAGGGCGGCGAGGACGATGGCGACAAGCGGCATGGCGGTCCCCCTTGGACTCGGTGGTCCCCAACCGTCACCCTGATGGCCAACCGCTGAAAAGTTTGACCATGTTGCTGAAGTTGGTGACCAACTCTTTCATGGTTATCTCCACTTGGAAGCGACTCATAACCACCTCTCACTGAACTGCCCAAAGATGGCGGGAAGTTGTAGTGTTTGGTTGTGGAGCCGGAACACGCCTCCGTCAATGGACGGAAGAGGCCACAGCGGCCACGGCGGACACACCGTGAGGTGGCCGAGGAGCTGCGCGCCCGGATCAGGTCCGGAGTGCTGCGGGCCGGCGAGCGCATGCCCACACAGGCCCAGCTGGCCGAGGAGTTCGGCGTCGAACGCGGTGTGGTGCGCCGTGCGCTGGGCATCCTGCACTCCGAGCACCTGCTCACTCAGGTCTCCAAGGGGGCGCCCGCGAAGGTCGTCGCCGACCCGGGCGGCGCGCTGACCGGCCCGGCCGCCTCGCCGGTGCCCACGATGGTGGGCCTCGCCCCGCGCATCGCCGCCGCCTTCGCGGCCGAGCAGGTGGAGGTCGACGCCGTCTGCCTCACCTCCATCTCCCTCAACCTCGCCCTCGGCGAACCGCTGCGCCAGATCCACGCCGGGCGGCTGAAACCGGCCAGGATCGACGTCCGGATCCTCCTGCCCAGCCGCAACATCGACCTCGCCTTTCCCGTCCCGGTGGACGGCCGGCACCGCGACGACACCCACACCGTGCACCAGCGCTGGCTGCTCCAGCGCAACGCCCAAGGCCAAGTGCTGAAGCACAACCTCCTCGCGCTGCGCGCCACCCACGGCATCGATGTCCGGGTCAGCTTCCGTGCCCTGCCCTTCACCCCGCCGGTGAAGCTGTACCTGCTCAATGGCGCCGAGGCGCTGTTCGCGTACTACACCCTCTCCCGCCGGGAGGCGGAGATCGGCCAGGAACGGCTGGAGATGTACGACGCCGAGGGCATCCAGTCCTTGCTCTTCGCCTTCGAGCAGGGCGCCTCGCTGCGCGACACGACGTTCGTCGAGCAGTCGCACCTGTGGTTCAACGCACTGTGGGAGACGATCAGTTCGGAGCTGGCGCTCCTGAACTGACGTCTCCCACAGCTCCGGGACGTGCGACGTTCCTGGCTCATAGGGCCGGCCTCGCCAGCAGCAGCGCGAGCAGGACCGCTCCGGTGGAGCTGACGCCGGGGCTGTTGGCCTTGAGGCCCAGGGTGAGCAGCAGCAGACCGATGATGCCGGTGACGCCGTACGTCCAGGCGACGAGCTGTTCGACGGTGATGACCAGGACGGCGGAGACGAGGGCGAGGACGGGCACGGGTTCCTCCTTCGGAGTCTTCGAAGGCCTTCGAAGACCCTCGGTGGTCTTCGGAAGCGTCTGTCGGCTTTCGGAAGCAAGCCTTCCGCCAACTCCGTGAAGTTGGTCGCCAACTTTCTTTAAGTTGTCCCCGCTTGGCTGCTACTCATAAACAACTTGCAAACAACTCCCCATAGATGGATGGAAGTTGTAGCGTTTGGTCGTGACCCAGGAGAACGTCGCAGTGAACGGCAGCAGAAGGCTCTCGCCCCAGGAGATCGCCGACATCCTGCGCGAACGCATCCGCACCGGCGAGCTGAGGGCCGGCGACCGCCTGCCCACCCAGGCCGAGCTCGCCGAGGAGTTCGGCGTGGAGCGCGGCACCGTGCGCCAGGCACTGCGCGCCCTCCAGCAGGACGGCCTGCTCAGCAACGTCAGCAAGGGCAGCCCGCCGCGGATCGCCGAACCGCCGCCGGCCCGCGAGGAGCCCCGGCCCACCATGGTCGCCTTGGCGCCCAGGCTGACCGAGGCCTTCTCCGCGCCGCACGTCCGGGTCGACGTCGTCTGCCACACCTCCGAGACCCTGATGCTGGCCCTGGGCGAACCTCTCCGCCTGATCCACGAGGGCCGCATCCGACCGGAGTCGATCGATTTCCGGGTACTTCTGCCGTCCCGCAAGATCAATCTCGCCTTCCCGGTCCTGGCCGAGCAGGACGCCGACGGGGACGAGGCCGCGGGCGCCTCCGTACCCGACCCCGTGCACGAGCGCTGGCTGCAGATGCGCAACGCCCAGGCCCAGGTGCTGGACCACAACCTGCGCGCCTTCCGCTCCACCCACGGCATCGACGTCCAGGTCCGCTTCCGCGCCCTGCCCTTCACCCCGCCCAGCAAGCTCTACCTGCTCAACCAGGAAGAGGCGCTGCTCGGCTACTACATGCTGGTGCGCCGCGAGGAGGAGTGGGGCAGCCGGACCCTGGACATGTACGACGTGCTCGGCTCCAAGTCCCTGCTGTTCTCCTTCGTCAAGCAGGCCGGGCCCCGGGACGCGGCGTTCGTGGAGGAATCCCAGAAGTGGTTCGATGCCCTCTGGGAAACCATCACGTCGGACCTGACACTCTCCTAGTGACTTCTGAGACGACGCAGACTGATCCGGTGACGGCCGAGACCGAGAGGGAGCCGAACGCGCTGCGGGATCTGATCACGCGTGCGCGGACCGTGCTGTGGGACTTCGACGGGCCGATCTGCCGCCTGTTCGCGCGCCACTCGGCGGAACGAGTGGCGAGAGAGCTCGTCGAGTGGCTGGAGGGCAACGGGCTGCACGGCCTGCTCACCGAGAAAGAACGCGAGTCCCTGGACCCGCACGTCGTCCTCCGCGCCGTCGACCGGCGCCACCCCGGCAGCGACCTGGTCGCCGAGCTGGAGGAGCGGCTCACCAAGGAGGAGCTGCTGGCGGCCAAGTCGGCGATGCCCACGGCCTGGGCCGACCCCCTCATCCGCACCTGGGCCGCACGGGGCGTCCGTCTGGCCATCACCACCAACAACTCCCCGCGCGTCAGCCGCACCTACCTCGAGAGCCGCGGCCTCCTCGCCTGCTTCGCCCCCCACCTCTACGGCCGCACCCAGGAACTCCACCACCTCAAACCCCACCCGCACTGCATCAACCGCGCCCTCAACGCGCTCGGCGCCGCCCCCGCCTCCGCCCTGATGATCGGCGACACCCCCTCCGACCTCCACGCCGCCCGCTCCGCCGGCGTCAGCTTCCTCGGCTACGCCCGCAACGAACGCAAGGACAAGCTGCTGCGGGAGGCGGGGGCGGAGGTCGTGGTGGGGTCGCTCGAGGCGGTCCTCGCGCTGGTGCGGGAGCCGGAGTGACGGCCGGCGCTCGCTACGCCTGGATCATCAGCAGCGTGAACAGCACGGCGGCACCGACGGCGAGCCCGCTCCGCCGCAGCTGTATCGCCGCGCCGATCAGAAGCAGGAGCGCCACACCGAGTGTGCCGAGCTTTGTCTCCGCGAGCGTGCTCAGGCATAACCCGCCGATGCGGCCGAGCGCGTTGAGCAGGAGCATGTGCACCAACTCCGTCCAGTCCCGGTGGGGCGCTCAACTATCAGTCCAATTGGACTGATAGTTGTGAAACCGGTCTGCCCGGTCCGGCTGATCCCTTAACCAACCTCCCAATGTGCGCGGACAGTTGGTGCATGCCCGGTTTGCCGCCGGCGTCCGAGCGGTAGGTACCAGGCGTGGAGGGGCAGCAGGCCGGCGAGGGCGCCGGCAAGGGTTTCCGGGCTATCGCCGATGAACTGCGCGGACGGATAGCGGACGGCCTGTATCCCCTGCGGAGCTTCCTGCCGTCCCAGCGGGACCTTGCCGAGGAGCTCGGGGTCTCCCGCGACACCGTGCAGCGCGCGCTGAGAGAACTGAGCGACGAGGGATGGATCGAGTCGAGGCGGGGCAGCGGCTCGCGTGTGATCAAAGTCCAGCGCATCCAGTCGACGGTTCCGAAGGCCACCAGACCGAGCCGTGGCCTGACGCTGGACCTGTTCATAAGTGAGGCCTTCGAGGCGCCCGAAGTCGCGCTGGATGTCTACACGTTGACGTCCGAGTCGTTGAGCGCCCACATCGGGCTGCAGGCCCAGCGCATCCGGCGGGGCTCCATCTCCCCCCAGAAGATCACCCTGAGGATGCTGCTGCCGGACGCCTCGCTGCCACTGCCGTACCCCCGCGTCAAGGACGACCGCACCGACACCCGGCCGCTCGAGCGCCTGCGCGCCATCACCGACCTTCACACCACCTCGCTCCAGACGGCCCTGAACGACCTGCGAACGGAGAAGCTCGTCCCCTCGGTCGACGTGCGGATCCGCCACGCCCCGCTGCCTCCGGCCTTCAAGCTGTACCTGCTGAACGGCAAGGAGGCGCTGCACGGCATGTATGAGGTGGTGGAACGGCCCATGCAGCTGGAGGGCGGCGAGGTGGTCACGGCCCTCGACGTCATCGGAGTGGGTTCCACCTTGACCCATCATGTGAAGGACCAGGATGCGCATTCTCCGGGGTCCGTCTTCGTCGAGAGCATGCGTCTGTGGTTCGACTCGGTCTGGGAGCGGCTCACTCGATAGGCCGCCCGGGGCAAGGGGCGCCCAGTACCTGATGAGACGTGAGTTGTGTGCTGTAGCATCTGCGCACCGATGAGCGATTGCTCGCCTCTGTTCGTATAGAGGCTTACCCAGCCGGACTCGAACGGGCTCGCGCAGGCTCAGGCGAACGGGTGACAACAATGCCCGAAGCGACCAGGCCGACAGGCGCGTCCCGCCCAGCCTGCATACCGTCGACAGTGACTCTTCTCGCACCTCCCGGAGCGGCCCGTGGGCGCACCACCTATTCCCCGACCAGTCGTCGGGGAACGCGCCGCAACCGGCGCCGACTACCGTGCTCTGGTCCGGCACGCCATTGAGCTCGGACTGCCGTGCAACGGCCACCACAACCGGAACTATGTCGTGGCCCTGCCCCCTCGGGAGGCCTTACTGCTCGGTCGCGAGCCCGGCACCTCGGTGACGGTGCGGGTGCCCCGCACCGAGGCGCTCCAAGTGGTGATCAGGACCTGGTCGGACGAGGCCGAGATCCTGCGGGCGATCAGAGGCGTACTGCCGCATGCACCGGAGTGCCTGGTCAAGGACGACGCGTTTGCGATCCACAGCTACGTCGAAGGCGTCCCGTTGTCGAGCGTGTGCGGGAACGGCAAGCCGGTCGACACGCTGCTCATCAAGGCGCTCGCCGGGCTGCTGGCCCAGATGACGCAGGTGCGGCGGGGCGCACTGCCGCCGCTGCCGGCCCTGTGGCCCAGCAACGACACCGACAGTCAGGGGTTTCTGCGCACGCTGGCGCACCTGGCCGACCGGCAGATCAGGCAGCCCAATTGGACCGCCTTCGGTGGCCTGTTCGCTGCCCTCGGTATCCCTGAGAACGCCCTGGCCGAGTTCGCCGCCTGTGTCCCCGCGATGGCCAGACGGCCTTACAGCCTGCTCCACGCCGATCTGCACCGCGACAACCTGATCGTCTCCTACGCCGGTGAGCCGCCGCTGATCTGCGTCGACTGGGAGCTGGCCACCTACGGCGATCCGCTGCACGATCTCGCCACCCATCTGGTGCGGATGCAGTACCCGGTCCACCAGCGTCCCGAGGTGGTCGACGCGTGGGCGGAGGCGATGCAGCGGGTCCGCCCGGCCGCGGTCAACGGACTCGGCAAGGATCTGCGGCACTACCTGGCCTTCGAGCGTGCCCAGTCGGTCTTCCCGGACGTGATGAGAGCCGCGCGGTCGCTGGAGACGTCTTACACCCAGAAGAGCATGGAAGAGGCGACGGCCGAGGTGAGCCGGGCGCTGGAGGCCGCGGCCGGTCCCCTGCGGTTGCGGAACGTGCCCGGCGAGAGGGAGATCGAGCAGGCTCTGTTCCGTTGGCTGGCATCGCGCTCGGGGCGCCGTCAGGGCGGGAGCCTGGCAGCCAAGGCGCTCGCCTGGCAGCCGGACCGCCGCCTGCCCCTGCCCGGTGACTTCTCCGAGACCGATGTGCGCGACGCCCTCGCCCTGGAGGGCGCGGCCCCGGCGGGGCGCGTGTTCAAGGGGACCGCGCACCTCAACACCGTGCTGCGGGTGCCGGGCTTCGAGGTCCCCGTGGTCATCCGGCGCAAACTGCCGGAGGCGAGCCGCCGCGAGTGGAGCTTCCTCAGCGAACACGCCGTCCTGCGCGCCATCGAGGAGACGCCGGTCTCCGTGGCGGCGCCCCGAGTGCTTGCGCTCGGGGTGAGTTTCCCCAACTACCACTTCGCCATCCACACCTACGTGGGCCCCGACATCGACCGTCCGCCGAACCATCCGGTGCATGGCCTTCTGCCGCACGAGGCGGACGGACTGGTGGACCAGTTGTGCGCCCTGACCAAGGTGGACTACCGGCAACTCGATCCGCTCGCGGGTGAGCGGGGCTTCTATTCGTGGCTGACGGACCAGCTGGTCACCATGGTGGCGGCCCTGCCCAGGAAGTCCCAGCAGCTGGCACGACACCTGGGGCTGCCGGACGCCGCGCGCCTGCGCCAGATCCTCTCCCGCCATCGGGCCAGTCACCGCGAACCGTCGCTGCTGCACGGCGACCTCAACCCGTGGAACTTGGTCCGCCGCGACGACGCCCTGGCGCTGACCATCATCGACTGGGAGATGGCCCTGGTCGGCGACCCGCTGTACGACCTCGTCCGCCACATGCACCTCACCCCCACCCGGCCCGAGATCCGCGACCGCATGTTCCGCCGGTGGGAGCGCCGGCTGCCCCCCGAGTACACCCGCGACTGGTGCAAGGACTGGCGGCTCTACCGCTCACTGGAGATCGTCCGCTCCGCCTATGTCGACCTCGACCGCATCGTCACGGGCGCAGGCATGGACGCCCCGAACGTCCAGCGCGCGGTGGACTCCTACGCCGTGACCCTGGCCGTGGCCACCGGCTTCCTCGGCCTCCCGGTCCGCTCGACGGTGAACCCCTATCTCGCACGGGCTCTGGCGTGAGAGAAACATGAGATGACCGGGTCCGGGCGCGACGGGCGATCCGGCCGCCGACGAGCCGGCCGTGGCCACCTGGGTCAGGCACTTCGATGACCTGTGGAACCTGGCCACCATGCCTCCGTGGCAGCGCAGCGCTGCGGCATGACCTCGTACACCTCGTACGCTCGACCCCATGAGCGAGACCGGACTGCGTGAACGCAAGCGGCAGCGGATGTACCAGGTGCTGTCGGACACCGCCGTCCGGCTCTTTCTGGAGCGGGGCTTCGACGCGGTGTCCGTCGCCGAGGTGGCGGCCGCGGCCGAGGTGTCCAAGCCGACGCTGTTCCGGTATTTCCCGGCCAAGGAGGACCTGGTCCTCCACCGGATCGCCGATCACCAGGACGAGGCCGCGCGGGTCGTGAAGGAGGGGCCGGCGCCGGTCGAGGCGCTGCGCCGGCACTTCCTGGCCGGGCTGGAGCGGTGCGACCCGGTGACCGGGCTCAACGACCAGCCCGAGGTGCTGGCGTATCACCGCCTGCTGTACGGGACGCCCGCCCTGGTCGCCCGGCTGCACGCGTATCTGGAGCGGTCCGAGGCGTCGCTGGCCGAGGCGCTCGGGGGCGGCCTGGACGCCCGGCTCGCCGCCGGGCAGATCATTGCCGTGCGCCGGATCCTCGCGGAGGAGAACTGGCGGCGGATGGCGGCGGGCGAGCGGGCGGAGGACGTCCGGCCGGACGCGGTGGCGGCCGCGGAGCGGGCCTTCGGGATGCTGGAGGAGACGGTCTCCCGACTGCTCGATGAGGCTCAGTAATAAAATTAACTCGGTTACGTCTTTGGTCTACGCTCGGTGGCATGACGTCACCCGAGACCGCCCTCCAGCACGCCCTCGACCAGGAACGCCGGCACCACGACCGCTGCCGCACCGTCCTCGACGCCATGGTGCGCGGCGCGGGCGAACAGGTCGTCGCCGGTGAGGACGTCTCCGCCTCCGGGGCGGACGCCGAAGTACTGGGACGCCGGCTGCGCACGCAGGCGAAAGAGCTGCGGGAACTGCCGGAAGGGCCGTTGTTCTTCGGGCGGCTGGACTTCTCCCCGGACGACACCCGCCACCCCGGGCAGCGCTACCACATCGGGCGCCTGCGCATCACCGAGCACCCCGCCGCCCCACCGCTCGTCGTGGACTGGCGGGCCCCCGTCTCCCGCGCCTACTACCAGGCCTCGGCCCGCGATCCGCAGGGCGTCGCCGTGCGCCGCCGGTTCGGCTGGGCGCCGGGCAGCCGGGGCGACTCCGCAGACCTGACCGGTCTGGAGGACGAGCATCTGCAGCGCGAGGAGGCAGGGCGGGCACCGGCCGCCAGCGCCCTCGTCATCCGCGAGATCGAACGCCCCCGTACCGGCCCCATGCGGGACATCGCGGCCACCATCCAGCCCGAGCAGGACGATCTAGTGCGCGCCGCCCTCGCCGACTCCGTCTGTGTCCAGGGCGCCCCCGGCACCGGCAAGACCGCCGTCGGACTGCACCGGGCCGCCTACCTCCTCTACACCCACCCGCAGCGCATCCGCCGCGGCGGACTGCTGATCCTCGGCCCCAACCGCGCCTTCCTGTCGTACATCTCGGAGGTTCTGCCGGCGCTCGGCGAGAGCGGGGTGCGGCAGACGACACTGCTCGAGGAGATCGGCCGCCACCCGGTGACCGGGACCGACGACCCCCGGGCCGCCGGGATCAAGCACGACGTCCGGATGGCCGAGGTGCTCCGCCGGGCGCTGTACGCGCGAGTGCGGGCCGACGCCGCCGGTTCGCTCGCCGTGCCCGACGGGGCCTGCCGGTGGCGCGTCACGGAGGAGGAGATCGCGGCGATCGTGGCGGGCACCCTCGCCGAGGAGCCGCCGTACGGCACCGGCCGGGAGCGGGTCCGGACGCGGATCGTGCGAGGTCTGCGGGAGCGTGCCGAACAGCGCAGCGGCCCGCGCGGCCAGGCGTGGGTGCGGCGGATGGAGCGGTCCCGGCCGGTGACGGCGTGCCTGGATGCGGTATGGCCACGCGTACGGCCGGAGGAAGTGGTGGCCGGACTGCTCACCGATCCCGAGGTGCTGGCCCGTGCGGCGGACGGAGTGCTGGACGGCGAGGAGCAGAAGGCGGTGCTGTGGGCGAGCCCGCCGCGGTCGTGGCGCTCGGCGCGCTGGTCGGAGGCGGACCTGGTGCTGCTCGACGAGGTGGCAGGACTCCTCGATCATCCCGCGGGATACGGCCACGTCGTCGTCGACGAGGCACAGGACCTCTCGCCCATGGAGTGCCGGGCCGTCGCCCGCCGCTCCGCCTTCGGCTCGCTGACCGTACTGGGGGACCTGGCGCAGGGCACCACCCCCTGGGCCGCGCGCTCCTGGCCCACCCTGCTGCACCACCTGGGCAAGCCGGACGCCGCCGTGATCCCGCTGACCACCGGATTCCGGGTGCCGCGCGCCGTCCTCGCGCTCGCCAACCGGCTGCTGCGGAGGCTGGACGTCGACGTGCCGGTGCCCCGTTCCCTGCGCGGGGACGGGGAACTGAGCATCCGGCAGGTCGCCTCGCCCGGCGAGCTGCCGGACGCGGTGGTGACCGCGGTGCGGGAGGCGCTGGGACGCGAGGGTTCGGTCGGGGTGATCGCGGCGGACGCGGACGTGGCCGGGATCCGAGGGGTGCTCGCTGGGGCCGGAGTGCCGGTCGCGGGCCCGGAGGAGCTGGGGGCGCCGGTGAGCCTGGTGCCGGCGAGCGCCGCCAAGGGGCTGGAGTACGACCATGTGGTGGCCGTGGAGCCCGCGGCGATCGCCGAGGCGGAGGAGCGGGGGCTGCACCGGCTGTACGTGGTGCTGACGCGGGCCGTGTCGCGGCTGGAGGTGGTGGCGGCGCGGCCATTGCCCTTCTGACGTCGCCGCTGTCGTAGCGCCTTGGTGCTGTGACGTCGTTGCCGCCGCCGTTACGACGGACCGTCAGTCGAGCCAGTTGCCGTCGCGCATCAGGGTGCGGCCGGGGAGTTCGTCGGCCTCGCGCCAGGCCTGGATGCGGTGGGGGCGGAGGCGGAAGTACTGGTAGAGGGTGTCGAGGGTGCGCGGGTCGAAGCCGGTGCGGGCGGCGAAGGCGCCGGCGGCCTCGGAGCCCAGTTCGCCGAGGTCCACCGGCTCGGCGGTGGCGTCGACGATGACGACGTCGCGGGTGGGGCCGAGGCTGAGGCGGACCCGGTGGTCGGCGAGGAGGTTGCGGCTGGTCACCGAGGTGCGCGGAGTGGAGATGAGGAAGGTGCTGCCGTCCCAGTGGTAGGAGAGCGGGATCAGGTGGGGGCCGCCACCGGAGGGGTCGGCGGTCGCCACCCAGAGGTCGACCTCGCTCTCCAGCTTGGCGCGGGTGTCCCGCTGGCGCTGCGCACGGTCGCGCGGGGCGGCGGGCGCCGAAGCATCCGTGCTCGCTGTGCCGGCGGGCTTCGTCGTCGCGTCGGCTGTGGTCACTTCGTTCCGATCCCTTCCGTCATCTGCGTGAGTGTCGGCGCCGTGGCGGAGTCCTCCCACACGAACCCGTCCGGGTCGGTGAAGGAACCGAGGTCGCCGTTCACGGCGAGGCAGTGGGAGCCGCTGCCCTCGGGGGAGACGCCGGCGACCTTGGCGAGCCCGCGGCGTTTGTAGAGGGCCAGCTTGACCGGGGAGGAGCCGGTGGCGAACTCCACGTACTTGCTGCCGAAGCCCTTGGCGACGCTGAGCCCGCGCTCGACGTAGAAGCGCTTGCTCGCCGAGACGTCCTCGACGCCGAGCAGCAGCACCAGCTCGTCGAAGGTGCGCGTCGCCGGGCCGGTGTCCTTCTTCGACGAGGACGCGAGCTGCCAGATCGTCCCGTCGGGGGCCTGCACGACGCCGCCGTAGCCCCACAGCGACTTGGCGGCGGGCTTCAGCGCGGTGGCCCCGGCGGTGATCGCGGCGTCGAAGAAGGCGTTGACGTCGGCCGGCTGGGAGACGACGAGGGACAGCGTGAAACCGCGGAAGCCGGAGGCGGGGGCCTGGGCGGTGCGGAGCCGGAGCTGCGAGTCCAGGCCGAAGGCGGTGGTGTAGAAGCGGTGGGCGGCCTCGGTGTCGGCCACCTCGAGGGTGAGGGATTCGATGGTCGTCATGGCTCTCACGCTAGGGGTGACGGGTGGGCGGAGCTTCTTGATTCCTGACTGGTCCGGTCGGGGCCGGTCGGGGCGGTGGCCGGGGCCGGGCAGGGGGCTTCCTGGCAGGTCGTGTCCTGGCGGGTCGTGTCCTGGTCGGTGGTGTCCTGACCGGTCTCGGCGAGGGCCGCGGTGCGGGCGCGTCGCCACTCGGGCTGGCACATGCGTGACTCCTGCGGATGACGGGGGGACGCCGCCGCGCGCCCGCGGGCGCAGGCAGGGGCAGGCGAGGGGTGCGATGTACCGGGGGCTCAGCGGACTTCCTGGATGCGGACCATGTTGCCCGCGGGGTCGCGGAACGCGCAGTCGCGTACGCCGTACGGCTGATCCATGGGTTCCTGGACCACTTCCACGTCGTGGGACTGCACCTTCTCGAACGTCTCGTCGAGGTCCGGCGTGGCCAGCATGATCCAGCCGTAGGTGCCCTTGGCCATCATTTCGCGGATGGTGCGGCGCTCGTCCTCGGTGATGCCGGGGTCGGCGTCCGGCGGGGCCAGCAGGATCGACGTGCCGGGCTGCTGGGGCGGGCCGACGACGATCCAGCGCATCTTGTCCTTGCCGACGTCGCTGCGCACCTCGAAGCCGAGAACGTCCCGGTAGAAGGCGAGGGAGGCCTCCGGGTCGTCGTGCGGGAGAACGGTGGTGTGAATCGTGATGTCCATGTCGGTCAGGCTAGGCAGCCCCCACCGGCGCCGCTTCTCGATTCCTGACCGACTTGGCCAACCACCCATGACTGACCTGCCTGGCTACCGGGCGGGCTCCGGGGGTTCCCAGACCGAGCAGTCGTGGGCGAAGAGAACGCGTCGGGGGTCGAAGCCGGCGAGCCGGTCCAGCCAGCTCGGGTAGTGCGGCAGGGTCTGCTCGGCGCCGTGGAGTGACGCGTGGCGGACCAGGTGGTCCGCGGCGAAGTGGGATGCGGCGTCGTGCGCCTGGCCGGCGAGGACGACGGTGCCGTCGCTCTTCCGGACGGCCAGGGACTGGTGTCCCCGGGTGTGCCCGGGCGTCGGGATGACCCGGACTTTCGGCCGCTCCCAGCCGCTCCCAGCCGCTCCCAGCGGCTTCCAGCGGCTCCCAGCCGCTTCGAGCCGCTCCCAGCCGTGACGGCAGGCGGCAGCACCGCCGAGCGGCCAATGCCGTTCGGCACCACAAGGGCATCTCCGCTCGCGTAGTGAACGATCCCGGCGATCGGGGCGGCAGCGATGCCCAACGCATCTGAGCCCCGCGCTATCGGTGCCGCCATCTCCGAAGTCCGTGCGGAACTGGTAAGGGCTGATCAGAAGGCGGCCACGCTCCTTTGCACTGAAACGGACCTTGCTGGTAGCAGTGCGGACGTGGTCCATAAATGGCGGTTGGCGCCCGCGCCGCCTGGGGCGGGCGGGCGCCAATGCGCCTTGCGAGTCAGTGCCAGCCGGTGCAGGACCAGCTGCCCCCACGGCCGTCGTAGATCTCCACGCAGGCTCGGTAGGATGGCGTCCCGCCAGGTGGTGTAGCCGATCAGTGTTGAGGTGTGCG
>NZ_BAAAIZ010000083.1:1368-17227 GCF_039526425.1 Streptomyces thermospinosisporus | reverse complement strand
GTCCCGGACATCGGACGGGACGGAATGCACAGTCTCGGGGCCCAATGGCCGGCCTTCGGCAGTTCCCCTTGAACGCGGTGGCGCCTCCTTGCGCCTGTCGTCTGTCGTTCCGTCAGCTGATGTCGGCCCCGTAGACGTGGTCGACCGTCATCGTGATGAGCACCCGGCGCTCGGAGACCATCACCGCCCGGTACTCGTCCCAGTCAGGGTGCTCCCCGGCGGCGACCCGGTAGTAGTTCACCAGCGCCTCCACCTCGGGCCCGTGGGGGTCGGTGCCCGGCCCGGTGAGCGTGGCGATCCCCTCGGCGGTGGCCCACGACATGCCGTCCGAGCTGTCACCTCCAGCGTGGCCCGGGCGTCCCACCGCAGGTTCGCCACCTTGGCCGTACCTGCGCTGGTGGACACAAGGATCACGCCCGCCGACTCGTCGTAGAACGGCTGGACGGGGGAGAGCTGCGGCCGCCCGTCCGCCTTGATGGTCGCCAGCACACCGATCTGGCTCTTCGTCAGCAGTGCACGGGGGTTGAAGGATGGAGCGGTCATGATCCGATCGTCGACCTTTCGCATTGTTGGAGGTTGGCGCAGGCGTGCTGCTGCCCTTCCTTCACCTTCCTACCAAGGTCAGCCCGGTCAGCCCGGTGCACCCCACAGGATCAGCCATTCTGATCAGGCCCGGGGCAGGCTGTGCTGTGACTCCCCTGGCCACGGCACCGTCTACTTTTCCTACGCCGCCTGGCGCGACGACAGGATCTTCGTCCAGACCAATTGCGACCAGCCCTCGCCCCGCGTAAAGGAAGGCCGGAAGCCCGAGCCCACGGCCTTCGTCCTCGCTGACCCGATGACCAACCCAGGAACTCGCGGCTTACGTGTACTGAAAAGGTGCTGGGTGTATCGGCTGGATCATGATGCACCGGCGCATTGCCCCGTGACTACGAGACCCTCGCTGCCAGCTCCGAAGCGGTGATCCACCTTGCTTCGGTCGACGACCTCACCACTGATCACTGCCCACGCGCGCGGCAGCTGATGCCTGACTGCCGTGCCGTGCGGGACCGCGCCCCCGGGCCGGGTGATACGCGTCCGGCGGGGGCGCGGCGTCGTGCGTCAGAGTGCGGAGACGTAGTAACGCTCCACAGTCATGCGGGCGTTGGCGGAGGCGCCGGTGCGGCTGCCGGTGGTCTCCCTCGCCAGTGTGTAGAAGGAGTCGACGTAGTCGGGGTCGTCGGTCCACCACGAGGCGGGCATCGCGTCGATGATCGCGTTCACGAGCGGGATGTACGCGCCCTGGTCGGTGATGGTCAGCAGGGCCGCGGCGAGTGCCTTGGCGAGCGAGGAGTAGTTGGTGTCGCCGTCGTCCTCCATGAGGACCGCATCGGCCAGGTTGTACTTGTAGTTCGACCAGTTGACGAGGATCTGGCCGGGGTAGTAGGTCGTGTCCTCGTCGTCGACGTACGGCATGGTGACTGTGTCGACGCGGACCTTGCCGTCCGTGCCGAAGCCGGTGACGAGGGTGAAGAGCTCGGCATCGCCCTTGAACCAGGGCTCCTTGAGGTCCGCCACGCTGAGGGACTCGATGCGGGTCGTCCAGAACCCGGTGGACGCGGCGGATCCGGTGGACCCTGCGGAGGCGGAGGCGGAGGCGGAGGCGGAGGCGGATCCGGCCGTGCGGGCCGCAGACGTGTTGGTCTCGGTGGCGCTCAGGGTGCCGAGGCCCTTGGCGGCGAGTTCCCTGTCGATCACTTCGAGGCCGGCGGCGAGGGCCTCCTGTCCGTCGACGCCGATGACGTAGACCGGGCGCTCCGGAGCCTTGCGCGCGGACAGTTCGTGTGCGTTGCCCGCGGTGTCGTAGGCGATGACCACGTCGGCCTGGTCGTCGGACGGTGCCGAGGCGACGAGCGGCGGCGTCTTGGTGAGCGCCGACTGGCTCACCGGCTTGCCGGCGAGGCGGACCTGCAAGAGGGAGCCGACGTCCGTTGCGCCGAGCCCCTTGGCCGCGGCGATGCCGGTTTCCGCCTCGACGAGGGTCTTGCGGAAGCCCTCGACCGACTTGGCGGCGGACTTGGCCGTGAGAGGCAGCAGGTCCGCCTCCTCGGCGGCCAGGGCCGCCTTTGCCGCCTGCTTGTGCCAGGCCGGCTCGGCGAGCGAACGGGCCAGGGCGCGTGCAGTCGACCTCTCGATGGAGGCGACGGGGGAGGGCTCGGCGGTGGCCGAGGTTGTTGCGGCAGGGGCGTCGGTGGCTCCTGCGGTTCCCTGAAGGGTGGTCAGGGTCAGGCCGCTCAAGGCGAGTACGGTGAGTGCCGCGCGGATCTGTCTCTCTGCGAACACCATGTCCTCCAGACAAGGGAGTTGCCCGGTCCGGGCATGTCGGAGATACCGCTGTGCGGCGCACAGCGGGACGTGCTCGTGCGAGTGCGGCGCTATTGTGAGCGATTCTTGTCTACGCGGATAGATGGCCGCCCGGCGATTGATGTGGAGAAGCGGCGGTCTGCCGGGAATATCACCTGGTCGGGACGATCAGCATCGGTCGGTGTCGCGGCCTTGTATATGCAGAACCGCACGACTTCATACGCAAGTTCACTTCTTACTATGTATATCCCTCCGTACGGGTAGGTTTCGTGCGGAGTGCCGACAGGGAGGGGGCGGTGTGCTCAGTGCGCGGCAACCAGGTGGGGGGTACGGGCCGGTGATGCATGCGACAGGGGCCGGCTGCCCGCGAGGCACGCTGCTGTGGGAACTGGACAGAGCCGCCGGAGCGGACCCGGCGTCCGTTGCCCCTGAGCTGTCCGCCCTGTTGCGGACCGGTACCGAGCGCACCTACAAGGCCGGCGAGATCATGCTGCTCGAAGGTGCCACCGATACGTTCGTGCTGCTCCTGCTCAGCGGCTTCGCCAAAGTGACGACGACCGGTGATCAGGGCGCGACCTCCTTGGTGGACATCCGCGCCGCCGGTGATGTGATGGGGGAGACCGCGGCGTTCGACAACCATCCCCGTTCGGCCACGGTCACGGCGGCCGAGCAGGTGTGCGTCCGGCGGATATCGCAGGACGAGTGGCTGGGCTGGCTGACGCGGTACCAGGCGGCCGGCCTGGCCGTCAGCCACAGCCTCGCCCACCGCAGCCGCACCGCCGTCCGTCGCCGCACCCAGTTCACCCGCGGCCCCGTCATCGCGCGACTGTGCCGCGCGGTACTGGATCTGACGGAGCATTACGGGGTTCGCACGCCGGAGGGGCTGTCGGTCAGACCCGGGTTGACCCATGCGGAGTGGGGCGAGTTCATCGGGGCGCGGGAGCGGAGGGTGCACACGCGCTGCAGGAGTTGAGGGCCATGCGGGCCGTCAGCTACGGGCGCTGCCGCCTCATCGTCCACTCCGTACCGGCACTGCGGTCGATCGCCGCTGCTCACTGAGCGCCGGCCGCCGGCGACGAGTCCGGTCGCGGGCCCGCGCACGGTTTCCCGCGCACGGTTTTCGTCCGGTGTTCTGCCGAACCCGCACTGCGACCGGTTCGCCCGGCCGCCGGAGCGCTTCACTACGGGTTGGGGGGTACGGGGGAGCGTCTCGCACGGTTCGCCGTATTCGCTCGTGCGTCAGCGAAACCACCACGTGAAGCCATTTGCGAGACACTGCATGCCGGCCATTCCCGTCACCGTGCTCGGCCCCGCCGAGTCCGGTAAGACCGTGTACCTCGCCAGTCTGTTCCGCCGACTGGCGATCCCGCGACCGGACCTGGGGTTCCACGCCCAGCTGCCGGAACAGTCGACCCGGCTGAACAGGATCTACCAGCAGATCACGAGCCCCGACGCCTGGCCGGACCCGCAACGACGAGCCGACATATCGAATGGAACTTCCTGTGCTCCGTCCGCACCGAGCGCAACGAGACCTACAGCCCGTTCTCCATCACCTACCTGGACTATTCCGGCGAGCATCTCGGGTCAGACCGGGTAGGCGTGGGTCTGTGTCGCCTTCACCGTCGCCCAGACCTCCGCGCCCGGGTAGAGGTCCAGTTCGGCGGCGGCGACCGTCGTCAGGTCCGCGACGAGCGGCAGCTCGCCCGTGAGGACGGCGCGGATCTGGTCGCCGTGGGTCTCCAGGCCGCCGACCTCGCAGTGCCAGAGATTGCGGGCGCTGGAGCCGGTCGGGCGGGCGCGGTGCAGGGTGACCGCGTTGGGCGGGAAGGCCACGTAGACCGGGCCGGTCAGGGCCTCCGTGGTGGTGACGAGGGGGCCGGTGTCGAGGCGGACGGTGTGGCCCTCGGCCTTGCCCCGGTAGAGGTTCAGGCCCACCAGCTGGGCGATGTAGTCCGTGCGGGGACGGCGGGCGATGTCCGCGGGGGTGCCCTCCTGGACGATGCGGCCCTCCTCCACGACGACCAGGCGGTCGGCGAGCACCATGGCGTCCAGCGGGTCGTGCGTGACCAGGACGGCGACGGCCTCGAAGTCGGCAAGATGGCGCCGGAGCTGGGCGCGGACCTCCAGGCGGGTGCGGGCGTCGAGCGCGGCGAGCGGTTCGTCGAGCAGGAGCAGGCGTGGGTTGGTGGCGAGCGCGCGGGCCAGGGCGACCCGCTGGGCCTGGCCGCCGGAGAGCTTGCGGGGCTTGGCGCCGGCGTGGGCCGCGAGGCCCAGGCGGTCGAGCCAGTCGGCGGCCTGCGCACGGGCGGCTGCCTTGGACACGCCCTGGCAGCGGGGGCCGAAGGCCACATTGTCCAGGGCGGTGAGGTGCGGGAAGAGAAGATAGTCCTGGAAGACGACGCCTACGGGGCGGGACTCGGGCGGGGTGTGCTCCAGTGCCACGCCGTCCAGCCGCAGATGGCCCTCGGTGAGCGGCGTCAGGCCGGCGAGGGCGCGCAGGGCGGTGGTCTTGCCGGCGCCGTTGGGGCCGAGCAGGGCGACCACCTCGCCGGGTGCGACGGTCAGCGTGATGTCGAGGCGGAAGGCGCCGCGTTCGACGACGAGACGGGCGTCGAGTCCCTCCGCGCGGGACTCGGCACGCACGTCGGCAGCGGCGGAGTCGGTGCCGGTCATCCCGCTGCCACCCAACGGTCGCGCAGAGCGGCCAGCACCGCGATGGAGACGGCCAGCAGCACGAGACTGAGGGCGATGGCGGCCTCCGGGTCACTCTGCAGGGCCAGGTAGACGGCGAGCGGCATGGTCTGGGTACGTCCCGGGAAGTTGCCGGCGAAGGTGATCGTCGCGCCGAACTCGCCGAGCGCCCGGGCCCAGGCCAGGACGGCCCCGGCCGCGATGCCCGGGGCGATCAGGGGGAGCGTGACCCGGCGGAAGGCGGTGAAGCGGGAGGCACCCAGGGTGGCGGCGGCCTCTTCGTAGCGCGGGTCGGCGGCACGCAGCGTGCCCTCGACGCTGATGACGAGGAACGGCAGGGCGACGAACGCCTCCGCGACCACCACCCCGGCCGTCGTGAACGGCAGGGTGATCCCGGACCACGAGTCCAGCCACCGCCCGACGATGCCGTTGCGGCCGAGCGCCATCAGCAGCGCCACACCGCCGACCACCGGCGGCAGGACGAGGGGAAGCGTGACGAGGGCCCGTACGAGACCGCGTCCCGGGAACTCGACGCGGGCCAGCAGCCAGGCCAGCGGCACGCCGACGACCAGGCTCACCGCGGTCGCGGCGGTGGCGCAGATCAGGGACAGCTGCAGCGCCTGCCAGACCTGGGCGCTGGTCAGCAGCCCGGGCAGGCTGTGCCACGGGGTCCGCACCAGCAGGGCGATCAGCGGCACGATCAGGAACGCCAGGCCGACCAGCGCGGGCAGCAGCAGGGGCAGCGGCACGCCCCGGCCCTCACCGCCCGTCCGGACGCGCCGGCGCCGCGGCCCACCCCGCAGGGTGCCGGCACCGGCCTTTTCGTCGTCCGGGGTCACGGCTGGAGGAACCCGGCCTCGGTCAGGACCTTCCGGCCCTCGGGGGACTGCACGAGCGCGATGAAGGCCCTGGCGGCCGTGGGGTTGGGGGCGTCCTTCAGCAGCGTGATGGGGTAGTCGTTGACGGCGCCGGCCGCCTCCGGGAATTCCACTCCCTCCACCTTCTTACCCGCCGCCTTCACGTCCGTCTGGTAGACGACGGCCGCGTCGGCCTCCTTCAGCACCACCTTGTTGAGGGCGGACTTGACGTCCTTCTCGTACGACACCGGCGTGAGCTGGAGCTTGCTCGCGTCGAGGGCCTTCCGGGCGGCGGCGCCGCAGGGCACTGCCTCATCGCAGAGCACGACCTTCAGGTCCGGGTCGGTGAGGTCCTTCAGGGAGCCGATCTTGCCGGGGTTGCCCGGCAGGGTGGCGATCTGCAGCTGATTGCGGACGAAGGTGGCCGGCGTGCCGGAGGCGTCCCCGGCGTCCGTGACGATCTTCATCGTCTTCGGGCTCGCCGAGGCGAACACGTCGGCCGGTGCCCCGCCGGTGATGCTCGCGGCGAGGGAGTCGCTGCCGCCGAAGCTGAAGGTGACCTTGGTGCCCGGGTGCTGCCGCTCGAACTCCTGGCCCAGCTTCTCGAAGCTCTCCTTCAGCGAGGCGGCGGCGAAGACGGTGACCTCGCCGGTGACCTTGCCCGAGCCCGAGCCGCCGCCGGATCCGGAGGAGTCCGACGTCGCCGCCGAGGAGTCTGCGGACGACGAGCAGGCGCTCAGGGCCAGCAGCGCGGCGACTCCTGCGCCGGCCACGCGCAGGGCACGGCGGGTCCGGCGGGTCCGGCGGTTCGGGCGCGCGGTACAGGTCATGACGGGTCCACTCCGCCCACTCCCTCTCGTCCTGACGGACGCGATCACCTGTGGTCCGGACGGGCCACCTGCGTCCCCGCCCGCCGGTACCGGTTGGCGTTCATGCGTTCATGCGTTCATGCATGCTTGCGTCGATGTGTCGATGATACTGCCGCAGATGCAAGGCGAAAGTCAGTGGTCGCTTCGCATGAGCCAGCGGTTCGATCGGTGCAGCTCGCATGTGCGTTTGTACGGCCGGGAGGGTCAAGGGTCACCTCAGGGCCACATCAGCTCATGGGCCCAGCCGTCCGCCCCGGCCGTCGCGTCCCTGCGGTACACGATCCGGTGGTGGACCCGGTCGGCACTCGCCTCCCAGAACTCGACCTCGGTGGGGGAGATGGCGTAGAGCGTCCAGTCCGGCGGGCACGGCACCTCGCCGGGGTGGACCGCGCCGAGGCGCTCGAACTCGGCGAGTGCGCTCCGCCGGTCGGTGAGCGGGCCCGGCCGGTGCAGGTGGGCGGCGAGCTGCGAGCCGCGGCCCCGCTCGGCGAAGTCGCGTTCGGAGGCCTCGCGGCCCTGGCCGGCGGCGGTCCCCACGATCCGTATCTGCTGTCCGGTGGCAGGCCAGTGGAAGTGGGCCGCCACATGCGGATTCGTCGCGATCTCCAGGCCCTTGCGGCTGCCGGCGGGAGTCGCGAAGTACAGGTGACGGTCGTCGATGTCCTTCACGATCAGAACCCGGCTCGACGGAACGCCGGTCGGTCCGACCGTGCAGAGGCTCATCGCATGGGGCTCCGGCTGCCCCGCGGCGTGCGCCGCGAGGATCCAGTCCGCGATCACCGGAAGCGGATTGTCCGGGAGATCCTTCTCCCGGAACTCGGCTGCCCGCACGTTCTTGAAGACCGGGATCGCTCTGAGTCGCCTGCGCATCGCCTCGCTCACGTACGAGGACTCTACCCGCGGGCACCTCGGGAGAGGTGTGACCCTGACGGGTTTCAAACAACCGTCCGCCAAGGTCGAAGCATGATCACGCCGAACCTTCGGGCCGCCGCCCTGCTGGCCGCCTCTCTCCTGCTCGCCGGGTGCGGAGTGGAGACGGCCCAGCCAGGCGCCGAGGCGCCGCGACGGCAGTCGCCCTCGTCCGCCAAGATCCAGTCGCCCGCGTCCGACACGATCGACGTGCATGCCGCGCCCCAGCAACTGCCCGGGCTCAGTCCGAAGACCTGGGCCCAGGTGCCGTCCGGCACCCGCCAGGCCCTGGTGGTGACCGGACGCGGATGCTGCGCCGGGACGACGACATCCCGGTGCTGATGCTCACTGCCCGCTCCGCCGAGGACGACGTCCTGCTCGGACTGGAGCTGGGCGCCGACGACTACATGACCAAGCCGTACAGCCCGCGTGAGCTGATGGCCCGTATCCGCACGGTGCTGCGGCGCACCGGGCGGGGCCTTCGACCGGTTCTGGCGGTCGGAGAAGTCCCGCAGCCGCCGCAGCGGCGGCAGTGGCCTCGGCCTGCCCATCGTCCGCCAGCTGATGGCCGCGCACGGCGGCACGGCCGAGGCCCGCAGCGAGCCCGGCACCGGCTCGGTGTTCACCCTCCGGCTGGCGGCGGGTGAGGCACCGGGGGACGACTGACGGGAGCTGTCCGGCGCCCGGGGACGCCGACCAGTGTGGACAGACAGTGTGGACAGAACTCAGGGCCTGCGGCTTCGCGTGCCGCGGTGGTCGGCGTAGTGGCGCGCCGCGCGGACGCGGTTTCCGCAGCGGTCGGAGCACCAGCGGCGGGCGCCGTGCGTGCGGATGAAGAGACGGGTGCAGCCGGGAGCTCCGCAGGTGCTGAGGCGGGCGCTCGGGGGGCCGGTCAGGAGTTCCACCGCGTTCTCGGCCAGCATGGTGAGGGCCGCGCCGAAGGGGTCGTCGACCGGCCGGCGGACGTCTGCCACCGGGCCGCTGCGTTCCCAGCGGATCTCGTGGACGGCGGGGGCCCTCGCGAGTGTCGTGTTCAGCGTGGACAGGGCTGTCGGTTCAGGGGACGTGCCGTTCAGGCCGGCGTTGAGCAGTTCGCGCAGCGAGCGCCTCAGTTCGAGCAGCCGTTCCAGTTCCTGGGTGGCGACCAGGTTCCCGGAGGGCAGTAGCCCGCGGTCGTGCAACCAGGCCGCGGCGCTCTCGGGGTCGCGCAGTCCGTCGTAGGGGCCGCTCGGTCGGCTGAACGCGGTGTTGACCAGGGCCAGGGCGCAGTGAAGGTCCTCGCCGGGAGCCTGCGGCGGGGCTGTCGGGGTGGAGGATTCGGCAGCGTCCATGACCTAACGCTAGCACTTGAGACTTTCCGTGAGGCTGGGATAAGGTCCTGCCTAACGGTAAACATTTCAAATCTCCGTTACGCCGCTCTCCGGTCACCTCCGGCTTCCGTCGTCGACGATGAGGACTCCCGTGGAAAAACCAGACAAGAGCCTGAACTGGCGGTTCGTCACACTGGCCATCGGCATGTTCGCGATCGGCACGGACAGCTTCGTGGTCGCCGGCATCCTGCCCAGCGTGGCCGAGGACCTCGATGTCGACGTGCCCACGAGCGCCGAGCTGATCACGGCCTACGCCCTGGCCTACGCCGTCCTCTCGCCCGTGGTGGCGGCGGTGGCCGCGCGGGTGCCGCGCAGGCTGCTGCTGCTCAGCGGTCTGCTGGTCTTCATCGCGGGCAACATCGGCACCGGACTGGCGACCGGTTTCGAAGTGGCACTGGGCTTCCGGGTGATGGCCGCGCTGGGCGGGGCCATGTTCACGCCGACCGCAGCCGGTGTCGTCGTCGCTCTCGCCGGGCCGGAGCGGCGGGGCACCGCCCTGTCCATCCTGTTCGGCGGACTGAGCGCGGCCACCGCCCTCGGGTCCCCTCTTGGTACGGCGATCAGCGGGTTCACCGACTGGCGCGGCACCATGATCTTCGTGGCGGCGGTCGGTCTGGTGGCCGCGATCGCCGTCGGGGCGGCCCTTCCCTCCGTGCCCAGCCCGCCCGCGGTGACGCTGAAGCAGCGTCTGTCGCCCGTCGCCGATCCCAGGATCGCCCTGACGCTGCTGCTGGTCCTGGTCGGCTACAGCGGTCTGTTCGTCCTGTACACCTATGTCAGCCAGGTCTTCGCCCCGGCCACGGACGGCAGCGGCAGGACCTTGGCGTGGCTGCTGTTCGCCTGGGGCGTCGCGGCTGTGGCCGGCAACATGACCACGGGACGCCTGACGGACAAGTTCGGCAACCGTGTGGTGATCAATGCGGCCGGCGCCATCGCGGTCGCCGTCTTCGCCACCAGCCCGTGGAGCAGCCGGCACCTGGCGACCGCTGTCGTCGCTGTGATGCTGTGGGGCGCGTGCGGATGGGCCATGCTCGTCCCGATCCAGCACCGGCTCGCCGGGGTGGACCCGGCGAACGCTCAGATGTCCATCTCTCTGAGCTCCTCGGCGAACTACGTCGGTGTGTCGCTCGCTCCGGTGGCCGGGAGGTTCTTCCTCGAGCACGACGTGGAGATGCGCTACCTGGGTGTGCCCTCCGCCGTGATGGTCGTCGCCGGCCTCCTGATCGGCGAGGCCGGGTACCTGCTGATCCGGCGGAAGCAGCGCCAGGTGGAGGCGGACGGCGGCGATCCGGCGGCCGAGGGCCGGACCGTCGCGGCGCGCTGAACCGGCCGGAGGCGCCAGGGCTTCCCGGGAACCGGCGAAGATTTCCCGGGAACCGGCGAGGGCTTCCCGGGAACCGGGCGGCGTGCGGAGCCCTCGCGGACAGCCGCGGGTCAGGCGATCCGACCGCGCGGCTGCGACTCCAGCACCCCCATCAGCTGGCTCACCTCGGCTGTCGCGGACCTGACCGCCAGGACGCAGCGGTCCCGGACGGCAGCCGGCTGGTGGGCGGGCTTCAGCAGGACGAGCGAGCCGAGCACGGTGCCGTCCCACAGCACGGGCGCGGCGAACGAGTCCCAGCCGCGCGCACACTCCTGGAAACCGAGCGCATACCCCTTGACCCGGATCTCCGCGAGGGAGGCGAGCAGTTGACCGCGATCCCGGTACACGCCCGGTCCCACGGCCGCGGGCAACTGCTCGGCCAGCACACGGTGCTGGAGGCTCTCGGAGAGGTGAGCGAGGATCGCCCGGCCCGAGGCGCCGATCCGCAGCGAGCGGTTGACCCGCATGATCTCCCGGGGGGTCATGCCCAGTTCGGTCAGGTCATGGGCGCCCAGCGCCATGTCGATGCAGTGCCGCTGAGGGTGGCCCAGGTTGGTCAGGCCGTAGAGGAACACCATTCCGCCGTCGGTGGTGAAGCGCAGCTGGTCCAGACAGCGGCTCAGCGCGTCGTGATCCAGCTGGGGGGTCAGCGCCTGGGTGCCGAGCCGTGCGGCGGCCGGGCCGAGCCGGTACCGGCCCCTGGCGACCTGCACGAACGCGCCCTGCTCGATACCGGAGCGGAGGATGCGGTAGACCGTCGAGTCGTCCAGCGAGGAGGCCCGGGCCAGTTCCGCGAGTCCGTGCACATCGCCGCCCAGCTTGGTGAAGGCGTGCTGCACGCGGAAGACACGCTCGGCGTGGCTCGACCTCCCCGTATGAGAAGTATTTTTGGGCTGCTCTTTTACCTTGTTTTGCCGAGGCGTGGAAAGCGGGGTTCGAGTGACACCGGACTGAGAAATGGCACCGTGGCGCACGGTATGACCTCTCGACGTAGAGACTGGGGGAGAGTCGTCGGGCACCGGAGTCGTGGTGTGACTTCAGTGGGGGAGGGGGAGCCACCGTCGAGTGAAAGGCCGGCTTGTGCGACACGGGCCGGGCCCTGGTGTCGTCGAATGGGTGGTCAAAGGTGCGAAACGCATGCACAGCCCCCGTTGGTTCTTCGTGCAACTACTTTCACCGGCCCCTGCCTGCGGCGAGGGCTTTCCCGCTGGCGCTTGCCGCAAGTGAGCCAGGTGCGTATCGCTGGACGGTACAGCGCAATGAACTGCGGGAGTGTGACGGGCCTCACTATCTAACGGATTCGGCTTGATTTTGCCGTGTATCGGTGGTGTCCCGGCTCGGGTCGCCGACCGCCGCCCCGTGATGAAAGCGGAATGCGGAATCCGGCCGGAGAGCGAGAGGGCGAATCCAAGCCACCGGGCCGGCCGGTCCGAGAGGCCGGCGCAGCGGACGGCGCGGAGGAGGGGTGCGGCGGAGACGGGACGGGCGGGCGGCTCCCGGTGTGCGAGGCGGAGGTGCACCGGCGTGGCCCGCGAACTCCGCGCGCGAAAGAGCTGTCCGATGCCGCCGCGGCAGGGCAGCGCTGCCGGGGTGGCCGGTCTCGCCGACGGGCGGTGCGCAGCGGGAGGGGAGGCGGAACGCGGCGGTCGCAGGCGTGTTGCGCCGGCGGAACCCCGTGAGACCCGGGTGCCGAGCGCCCGGCAGCCCGGTGAGGACCGGTCCCGGGGGTCTTCGGGGTGTGCTGTCACGGGTCTTCGGGGTGTGCTGTCACGGCCGCCGCAGGCTCCCCATGGCCGGCCCGGTCAGCCGGGCAGGCGCCGCAGGCGGGCCGACAGGTGCTGCTGCAGAGGCTGGCCGACCGCCTGCACCTCCGTCACGAACGTCAGCTCGTCCCCGCACAGCGTGAGGCGGCGGCGCGACGCGGTGACCTCCTTCGCGAGCGGGGTGACGACCATGTCCCGGGAGGTCATCTCGATCTCGTTGCCCGAGATCCGGCCGACGTACGTGGTGGCGATCCCGATGGGATGGGCGACCACGGCCTCGAGATAGCCGTCGGCGACGACCCGCCACCAGCCGGACTCCCGGCCCGACGGGCGGTCCGGCCGCCCCTCGCGGTCGGTCAGCCAGGCGCGCGCCTCGTACCGCAGGAAGGGCCGTCCGTCGTGACTGAAGGTGATCTCCTGCTCGTAGGAGAAATCCTCGCTCAGGGTGCCGTATCCGCCGGTGCCGGACCCGCGCCAGACGCCGAGCAGGGGGAGGGCGGGCGTGATCCACGGATGGGGCTCCGGGCCCACGCCCACGGCCCGGCTGTCAGGGAAAAAGGCCTGCGTGTCACGCAATTCTGCCCCTCCGCCTCGTTCAGCGGTGCCGGCGGCACCGAATCAGCTGTACCTGGAATCGGCTCTACCCGCAGCAGCGTAGCGGAATAACGGGCGGGTTCCGCTCGGCCCGTTGCTTTCTCGGCGCATGAGAAACCCGATACCGGGTGGTGATCTTTGATTTCTCACCCACCGAGAAATCGATTCGGGTTTTCTCGGTGGGTGAGAATGAGCAGGTGAAGGGCTGTGCAGGAAATTGTTGACGAATGCTCGGGGTGTGTTGTTACGCTGACTGCGCCGGATTTTCATCCGGAGATCTTCATGTGTGGACGGGGGCTTTCGTGTACGACGCCATTGTTGTAGGCGCACGAATATCCGGCGCATCCACGGCCCTGCTGCTGGCGCGGCACGGCCACCGGGTGCTTCTGGTCGACCGGGCGCGCTTTCCCAGTCCGACGTCGTCGTCCACGAACCTCATTCACCCGCCGGGCGTCCAGCGGCTCGCCCGATGGGGGGTGCTCGACAGGCTCGGCGACCCGACGATCCCGCGCATCAGCCGCTACCGCCTGGAGAGTGGTCCCGTCCGGCTGGAAGCCCGGCTCCCCGCCGTCGAGGACGTGGACTACGCGCTGTCGCCGCCTCGCCTGGCGCTGGACGAGGCCCTGGTGCGGTGCGCGGCCGACGCCGGTGCCGAGGTGCGCGAGGAGGCGTCCGTCCAGGAGCTGCTGCGCGACGCCTGCGGTACCGTCGTGGGGATCGCGGGGACGTCCAGGCAATCGGGCCGCTTCCAGGAGAAGGGCACCGTCGTCATCGGCGCCGACGGCAAGAACTCCAAGGTGGCCCGGCTGGCCGGAGCCCGCCAATACCGCGCCGAACCGGTGCTCAGCAAGAGCCTGTGGACGTACTGGGAGGGGCTGGAGCAGCCCTCGCTCGTCCGCACCTACCGCAAGAACCGCCGCCACCCCTTCACCTGGCCCACCCACGACGGCCTGTCCATCGTGGGAGTCGCATGGCCCACGCCGGACTTCCCTTCGCCGGGCAGCGGCGAGGCGGCCGACCGGGCGGTCATCGCCGCTCTGGCCGATGTGGACCCGGAGTTAGCCGACGAGGTCAGGGCCGGCCGAAGGGCCGGCCGCTGGCTCACCGGTTCCGTACCCAACTTCCTGCGCACGCCCAACGGTCCGGGCTGGGCTCTCGTCGGCGACGCCTCCGCCACCCGCGACCCGATCACCGCATCCGGCATCACGCACGCAGTCCTCGGGGCCGAACTCCTCGCGGACGCCGTGCACCGGGGCCTGTCCGGCGGTCGCGGCATGGACCTCGAGCTGGCGGCGTACGCCCGCGCCCGGGACGCGCTCGTGCGCGACCACTACGACTACACCCGGGACTATGCGCGCATCCTCGAGCACACCCGGGAGGAACGGGCGCTCATCGGGGCCATGAGCCGCAGCCCCTGGCACGCGCGCCACATGATCGGGCTGTTCGCCGCCGTCGTCCCGCCGGACGTCTTCTACTGCCGCCGCAGCTTCCGCGAACTGTTCGACTATCTCGACGAAGAGGGCGGAATGCCGCGCAGCATCCGCATGCTGCGCTGGCTGCTGCACTCCGTCCCCGGGCGGCCCGAGGTGACGGCCCGCCTCGCCGACCGGTTGCTGGCGGCCCGACTCGGACTCATGGGCGAGCTCCTCCTGCGCAGCCCGGCTGCCTGAGTCACGCCCCGTCACGACGACCGGCACCTCGCCAACTCCGATGACACGCCGGCGCACCGACGCCGTTGTGCGGCTGCTCGGAGTACAGCCCTCACACCTTGTTCTGGAGGAATTCCCACCATGCCCGGTAGGCAGCAGTACGCCGGTCCCGTTCTTCTCTTCCCCGGCCAGGGCGGCTTCGACGGCCTCGCGCTCACCCGCGCGGCCGACGGCTACCCGCAGGTGCGGGCCGTCTTCGAGCGGATCGACACCGTGACCCGGCAGACGCACGGCCGGGAGCTGTCCGCGACCATCTTCCGGGACACACCACCGGAGCCGGCCGATCTCATCAAGGACGAGCCCTGGGTGTCCCAGCTCGCCATCTACGGGGCCGGACTCGCGGCACACCGCGTGCTCGCCGAGCACGGAGTACAGCCCTCCGCGCTCGTCGGCCACAGCCTCGGGGAGATCACGGCGCTGGTCGCCGCGGGCGGCTACTCCGTCGAGGACGGCGCCCGGATCGTCCTGTCCCGCACCGCCGCCATCGCCCGGCTGGAAACGGCGCGCGGAGCGATGGTCGCGCTGGCCGCCGCACCTTCCCGCGCGCGGCACCTGATCGCGCTCGTGGAGAACCACCGGCTCGCCGTCGCCTCCGAGAACCACGCCGCCCAGACCGTGCTGAGCGGTCCCCGCGGAGCCATCGACCAGGTCAAGGCCATCGCGGCACAACTCGGGATCGGCTGCGCCGAACTGGACGCCGCCTTCGCGTTCCACAACCCGTCGCTCGCTTCCGCGGCCCCCGACTTCGCCGCCGCCGTACGGGACCTGCCGCGCGGGACGCTGAGCGTGCCCGTCTACTCGCCGATCCTGCAGCGCTTCTACGACCAGGACGAGAGCTTCGGCGACCGGCTGGCCGACCACTTCACCCTGCCCGTGCGGTTCTCCTCGGCACTCACCCTCCTCCATGACCACGGTGCGCGCGTCTTCGTGGAGGCAGGCGGACGCGCCGCCCTCAGCTCGCTGGTTCCCAAGATCCTGGGCCACTCGGACGACCTCGTCTCGCTGTCCACGCTGTCCCTCGGCCCCGGCAGCACCCTGCGGCTGGCCGACACCCTGGCCGAGCTGCGGCGTGCGGGCCTGTCGGCGGGTGACGGACTGGACTCCCTGCGCCAGTACCTGGCCCCCGAGCTGAGCGCTGCCGAGTTCTCGACCTTCTGGACCACGACCGGCCACGAGATCACCGCCCTGATCAGCCGCCGGCTGTCGGACTTCCGCTCCGCGCCGCACGACGAGCCGGCCGGGACGGCTGAGCCCGGCGGCAAGGACAGTGCGCCCGTGGCGCCGGACGGCGGTGTGCGGCCGGTGGTGGCGGGTGTGCCGGGGCGTGAGGAGGTGTGGGTGGCTCTGCGGGGGCTGTATGCGCAGGCGCTGGAGTATCCGGAGGAGGTGTT
>NZ_BAAAIZ010000083.1:1093-1323 GCF_039526425.1 Streptomyces thermospinosisporus | reverse complement strand
GTCGGAGCACTTCGGGCTCGAGCCGCGTGGTGCGGACTTCCGGCTGGGGGACTACGACACGCTCGACAAGGTCGCCGACCTCATCCACCAGGAACTCGGCGCCCGGCGCGGGGACGCCGCGCCCGTGGCGCCGGACGGCGGTGAGCGGCCGGTGGTGGCGGGTGTGCCGGGGCGTGAGGAGGTGTGGGTGGCTCTGCGGGGGCTGTATGCGCAGGCGCTGGAGTATCCGG
>NZ_BAAAIZ010000083.1:0-1063 GCF_039526425.1 Streptomyces thermospinosisporus | reverse complement strand
CCCGGGCGTCGGAGCACTTCGGGCTCGAGCCGCGTGGTGCGGACTTCCGGCTGGGGGACTACGACACGCTCGACAAGGTCGCCGACCTCATCCACCAGGAACTGAACAGCCGCCGGCTCCAGGGCGCCGCGTCATGAGCGAGCGGACCGGGGGAACGGCCTCCACGCAGGATCTGACCGGCAAGATCGCACTCGTCACGGGCGGTGCTCGCAACGTGGGTAAGGCCATCGCGGCCACCCTCGCCGACCGAGGCGCCCACGTCCTCGTCAACTACTTCCACTCGCACGAGCAGGCCAGGCAGACCCAGCGCGAACTGCGTGCCAGGGGAGCCCGCGTGGATCTGCTGCGAGCCTCGGTGGCCCGTCCCGAGCAGGTCGGCCGGATGTTCGCCGAGATCGAGCAGCGGTTCGGCCGGCTCGACATCCTCGTCAACAACGCCGCCAACGGGGCCCTCGTCCCCGGCGCCGAGGTCACCGATGCCCATCTCGACAAGGCTCTCGACACCAACCTCAAGGGCGGCCTGCGCTGCGCCCGGGCGGCCGCCCCGCTGATGCGGAAGGCCGGCGGCGGTTCCATCGTCAACGTCTCCGCCCTCGGCGCCTCACAGCTCGTGATGGCCAACTACCTGGCCTGCGCCCCCGCCAAGGCCGCTGCCGAGGCCGCCGCACGATACCTGGCAGTGGAGTTCGCCCCCTTCGGCATCCGGGTGAACACCGCCTCGGCGGCGATGCTCGTCAGCGAGGTCGCCGACGCCTTCCCCGACGCCGAGGCGATGCAAGCCGCCGTCGCGGCGAGCACTCCCCTCGGACGCCTCGGCACACCCGAGGAGTTCGCCGAGGTCGTCGCCTTCCTCGCCTCCGACCGGGCCCGCTGGATCACCGGGCAGGTGGTCCTCGCCGACGGGGGACTGTCCCTCGGCGCGCCGCTGCTCTCGCCGCCCTCGAGCCCGGAGGCGGCCGGTTCCGCCGTCGCGCGGAGCAAGGACGAGGACGGGGCAGCGGCAGAGGGGGAGCACGCAGCCGTTCCCGCCGCCCCGGCCCCCGACCTGGCGGGCACCGCTGCG
>NZ_BAAAIZ010000082.1:0-13705 GCF_039526425.1 Streptomyces thermospinosisporus | reverse complement strand
GACTTCACGGCCGCCGTCCTCGGTGACGCCGGTGGCGATGACGACGGCGCGGGAGGCGATGGCCGGCCTTTACGGCTGGGTCAGCCCAATCTCTCGCCCGAAGTCCTGAGCGTGCTCGACGCCCTGAGTTCGGTGGGCTGGGAGACGCGGGCCGGCGAACATGTACTCACTCTCTCGCCGCCCTCCTCGTCGCCGACTGCCCCCGCTGCCTGGACCGTGCCCGGAGACAAGATCGAGGCAGCCACGCTGGCCTGCGCGATCGCCCTGACGCGCGGTACTGCCCGCATCGACGGCGTGCAGGGCAAGGACGTAGGCCCGTTCGTGGCTGCCCTTCATCAGCTCGGCATCCCCGCAGACGCGGAGCCGGGTGGCCTTACTGTCCGCGCGCATGAGACAGCCCCCACTGGTCGTCCCCTGCGGGCCATCGCCTCTCTGAGCGCGGCGGGCCTCGACGCCGACTTCGAACCACCGCTCATGGCACTCGCCCTCGGACTGCCCGGCACGCATCTGTTCGCCGACGCCATCAATCCCGGCCGCCACGGCAACCTGCTGCCGCAGCTGACCCGCCTGGGCGCCGACATCGAGGAGATCTCCCCCACCGAATGCCGCCTGACCGGTCCCCAGCAGCTGACGGGCGCGGGCGTCGAAGCCACCGACATCCGCACCGGGTCCGCCCTCATGGTCGTCGGCCTCACAGCCCGAGGCGTCACCACCATCGGCGGCCTCGACCAGCTGCGCCGCGGACACGCCGACCTGTCCGGCAAGCTGCGCACCCTGGGCGCCGACATCTGCGAGGTCACCCCATGACCAGCGATGGCCGCGTCCTCCGCCAGATCGTTGCCACGACCGACGTGCATTCCGCTTTCGACAACGCCGCGCCGTTCCTGACTCACCTCCACGCGCTACGCCCGACCTCGCTCATCGTGGACTGCGGCGACTTCTTCGAAGGCAGTGGGTACTACCGCCTCGGTCGCGGCACGATCGAGCGGGAGATCCTGCTCGGGCTCTACGACGTGCTGGCCCCTGGCAACCATGGCTGGCCCCACCACTTCGAACCCGACCTTCACCGGCGCACTGTCTGCGCCAACGCCATCGATGCCAACACTGGCGACGCTCTCTTCCGCCGCCTGCACATCGCCGATATCGATGGACGGCGCGTCGGCGTAACCGCCGTGATCGGTCAACAAGCCTTCCACTCGATCCCGGCCGCCCAACGAGCCGGCCACTGCGTCACCGATCCCCTCCAGGCCCTGCGCGAGGTGATTCTCGCCCACCACCATGACGTGGACAGCTGGGTCCTGCTCAGCCACTCCGGCTTCGACGAAGACCAGGAACTCGCGGCGGCCTGTCCCTTCCTCGACGTGGTCTTCGCCGGGCACTGCCACAGCGATCAGTATGGGCCGGTCCGAGTCGACGGCACCCTGGTCGTCAAGGGCCGGGAGCTCGCCGAAGGCTATGCGATCGCCACGCCCGTGGGCGCGGGATGGGGCGCGGGCACTACATCCTTCCCGGATCAGCTCCCGAGCTTCGTCCCCGCGGAGCTTGCGGGCCTGCGCTCACGCATCGAGGACGTCAGACAGCAGCTGGCCGCCGTCCTCGGCCCCATCAGGCTGGCCTACCGCCACCAGCCCCTCGACCGGCGCAACCTGCTCCTGGACCTCGCCGCCCGCCTGCGTAAGGCACTCGGGGCAGACGCGGTCATCCTCAACGAGACGGCACTACGCGCTGTCCCCCTCGGCGACACCCTCACCCAGGGCCACCTGCTCTCCATCGAACCGTTCGCCAACCAGCTGGTGCACGCCCACGTACCTGAGCCGGCGCCTGGGGCGTGGAAGCCCCCAACGGCTTCCTCACGGTCGTCTTCGTCGCCCACGAATGGTCCGGCGAGCCGGAGAACCGCGAACCGCGCAAGCACGCCCAAGTCCGCTGGGTCGACACCGGCGCCATCCCCAAGGAGTTCGTGGAGACCACCGCCAGCGCCCTTCATCGCTACCTGGCCGGTGGGCCTCAGGTGTCGCTGGGCGGTTGGAACTGACTGAGCGCACCACTGGACATGACCCTGCACGAGGCGATCGATGGTCTCGGCGCCAAACGGCTCCGCCGCCCATCGCACGCGACCGGCACAGAGGGCCGGCATGGCGGCGCGGGGCCGTGACCGGTCCCCCGTACCGGTCACGACCCCGCTGGCGTGGAGATTGATCATGGTCCGATCAGCAGCAGCCGCCCGCAGCAGCAGGTTCCTCTGCCTCTGACGCTCCCGGGGTGGTGCAGCAGCTGCTGCCCTGCTGCTTGGTCAGGGTGTCGGCGTCGGCCTTGACGACGTACACCTCCCAGGGCTCCTGGCCAGGGCCGTGGACCCAGACCTTGTCCTGGAGGGCGTAACAGCAGGTGGTGTCAGCCTCCTCGGTGGTGGTCAGGCCCGCCTCGCTCAGGCGGGTAGTGGCGGCGTGAACGGACTCGGTCGATTCGACCTCGACGCCGAGGTGGTCCAGGCGGGTGGCCTCTTCCACGGTGCCTTCGATGAGGACGAGCTTGAGCGGGGGCTCGGTGATGGCGAAGTTGGCGTAGCCGTCGCGGAGTTTGGCGGGTTCGGTGCCGAACAGCTTGCTGTAGAAAGCGACGGAGGCGTCGAGGTCGGGGACGCGGAGGGCGAGCTGTACGCGGGACATGGCGTATCTCCTTGGGTGGGTGGGGAGTTCAGCAGCCGCCGGAGGTGGCAGTCGGGATGCCGACGCCGATGTGGAGCGTGGCCGGGGCGCCGCAGCAGCCACCGCCTTCGCCGCCCTCGGATGCGGTGTCGGGGGCGTCGTAGAGGCCGGCACCGCCGCACACGCCGGTCTCCGGCAGGGTCAGCTCGACACGCTCGGCGGCCTCGCGGTCGCCGGCGAGCGCGGCGGCGACGGAGCGGACCTGCTCGTAGCCGGTCAGCGCGAGGAACGTGGGCGCCCGGCCGTAGGACTTCATGCCGACCAGGTAGAGGTCCTGCTCGGGGTGGGCGAGCTCGTTGACGCCGTGAGGGTAGACCGTGCCGCAGGAGTGGATGTTCGGGTCGATCAGCGGGGCCAGCGCGACGGGGGCCTGGAGACGTTCGTCGAGGCCGAGGCGGACCTCGGAGAGGAAGGACAGGTCGGGGCGGAAGCCGGTCAGCACGAGGACCTCGTCGACCGGGTCCAGGCGGCGGCCGTCCTCGGCGACCAGGACCAGCCGGTCACCGTCCCGTTCCACGGCCCGTGTACGGAAGCCGGTCACCGCGCTCGCGTGGCCGTCCTCGACGGCGGCCTTGGCGCGCAGCCCCAGGGCGCCCCGGGCGGGGAGCTGGTCGGCCTCGCCACCGCCGAAGGTGTTCGCACCGATGCCGCGCCGCAGGACCCATGCCGCGTGGGTGCCGGGCTTTTCCATGGCCAGGTCGGCGAGGTAGGCCAGCGCGGTGAAGGCGGAGGCCCCGGAGCCGACGACCGCGGTGCGCTTGCCTGCGTACCGGGCGCGAATGGCCGGGTCCCGCAGGTCGGGGACGCGGTAGGAGATGCGGTCAGCCGCCGCCTTCTCGCCGAGGGCGGGGAGCCCGTCGGCGCCCATCGGACTGGGGATGGACCAGGTGCCTGAGGCGTCGATCATGGCGCGGGCGGCGATGCGCTCCTCGCGGCCGCCCACCAGCTCGATGTGCACGGTGAAAGGCTGCTCGTCGCGGTCGGCGTCGACGATGCGGTCGCGGCCGGCGCGCGCGACACCCGTCACGGTGGCGCCGTAGCGGATCTTGTCGCCGAGGACGTCGGCGAGCGGCTGCAGATACTGCTCGGCCCAGTCACCGCCGGTGGGGTACGTCGCGCCGTCCGGGCGGACCCAGCCGGTGGGGGCGAGGAGCTTCTCGGCGGCCGGGTCGGTGACCTCGGCCCACGGGGAGAACAGCCGTACGTGCGCCCAGTCGCGCACGGCGGTGCCGGCGGAGGGGCCAGCCTCCAGGACCAGCGGTTCGAGGCCGCGCTCGACGAGGTGGGCGGCGGCAGCGAGGCCGACGGGGCCCGCGCCGATGACGACGACGGGCAGCTGGCCAGTGGCGGGCGCGTTCACGATTTCCCCTTTGCTTCGACATTTATCGATGGCTTGCGCCGCCAGCATGGCAGCTGATTCGACAAGCGTCAACATAGACATTCATCGAAACTAGTCTGCTGCCCTCGCTCGCCGACTGAGACCCCTCGCCCACCTGGTTCGACATGTGTCAACATAGATGCATGTCGAACACTAAGGTGCTGCCGTTGATCGAGCCCGCCTCCGACGCCGTGGCGCCGTGCTGCCCGCCGCTCACCGAGCGCCCTTTCACCGCGGACGAGGCCGAGACGGCCGCGCGGATGTTCAAGGCGCTGGGCGACCCGGTACGGCTGCGCCTCTTCTCGGCGGTGGCCTCGCACGAGGGCGGCGAGGCGTGCGTGTGCGACATCTCCGATGTGGGCGTCTCCCAGCCGACCGTCTCCCACCACCTGAAGAAGCTGAAGGAGGCCGGCCTGCTGACCTCGGAGCGGCGCGGTACCTGGGTGTACTACCGGGTGGAGCCCTCCGTGCTGGCCGCGATGGGCAAGCTGCTGACCATCGCGCCGGCAGCGGTCTGACCTCGCCCATCACCCCCCGGAGTACGCCACCGTGAGCAACCCGACCGGTGTGACCGTCGCGCCGATGGCCACCTCACATGCCGACGAGGTCCTGGCGATCTACCAGGCCGGAATCGACGAGGGCAACGCCACCTTCGAGACGGCCGTCCCGACGTGGCAAGCATTCGACGCTGCGAAGCTGCCCGGGCACCGCTTCGTCGCCCTGGACGAGCATGGGGTCGTGCTCGGCTGGGTGGCCGCCACAAAGGTCTCCGACCGCTGCGCCTACGCCGGTGTCGTCGAGCACTCCGTGTACGTCCACCCCGACGCCCGCGGCCGCGGAGTGGCTTCCACCTTGCTCAAGGCACTGATCGACTCCACCGAGGCGGCCGGGATCTGGACCATCCAGTCCGGCATCTTCCCGGAGAACACCGCCAGCATCGCCCTGCACCAACGGGCCGGCTTCCGCGTCATCGGCACCCGCGAGCGCATCGGGCGCCACCACGGCCGCTGGCGCGACGTGGTCCTGGTGGAGCGCCGTAGCGCGGTCATCGACTGACCAGTCCGCTTACGTGCCGGCCGCATCGGTGCGCTGCCGATTCCAGAGCGCCGAATATTGCTTCACCTCTTCCGGCGTGAGCTGGTTGTCTCCTTCTGTGCGCAGCAGGGTGGTGTCCCATGGGCGCGTTCCGTCAGTACGGGGAGTCAGCAGCACACCGAGCGTCGCCGTTTGATCCGCCAGGCCCGTCTGCTGGTGCAGCTCGTGATGGCGCAGCAGGACATATGACTGAAAGGCCGCCTGGATATCGGGGCCGAAGCGCGTCGCGCACCCGAAGATCATCTGTCGGGTGCCGGATGGAGCGATGGAACGGCGCCAGCGCCACTTGCAATGGCTGGGGGGAACCTGACGAACCTCGCGCAGCATGTCGAGCAGCAGCTGGCCCCACTCGGCGCGGGCGCCTACCGGCAGCTCGTCGACCTCGGAGAGCAGGAGCAAGCGGTTGGCTTCGCTCATGTGCTGGCCGAGCGGACTGATGGCGATGTCTTCAAGGATGAGGCGCATGACCCGGTGCGCGCGATCGGATCCCACCGGCGCCTGCGGAAGCAGCGGTACGGAGAAGTGGATCCCGCCGAGTTCGGCGACCTCAGGGCTTATCTCTCCGGGAGGCGCGTCGGCGTCCGCTGCAGCGAGGTCGTAGTAGCGCACGGGCTCGTCCCCGAGAGCCACCGAGTCCATGTTGGCCACGCGGAAGAGGTAGTTGACCACCGCGGTAGTCGAACGCAGCTGGTCGAACAGGAAGTCCCAGTCCCGCCGGGCCAGGGCTACGCAGGGCAGGCCGGGCAGCGCGCAGTCAACGACGGTGTCATCGGGTATGCGGTCGTGGTCGAGCACGACGACGCCGATCCACTGGTAGTCGTTGCCGTCGACGGTGAGAGTCTGGCCGCGTCCGTTCTCGAACTCAGCCGGGGCCGAACGCAGGCTGCGCACAGTCCCCTTCGCCTGGCGCGCAGCTTTGGCGCCCCTGTTCCGCAGCCAGTTCCGCTCACTGGCATCGTCCTTGTAGGCGCCCTCCCGGCTCTTGACCTGAACGACAACACCTCGGCTGCCGGTCAGAAGCATCCGGTCACCCAACTCCCGCTGCCCCGACGAGACGCGCTTGATTGCGGAGTGGCAGACGAAGTCCGGGAGTCCCCACGTCGCCGCTGCTCGATGAGCCGCCATCTCCGCCCCGGTCCCCTGGTCGACACCTTCCGGGAGGGGAAGCGCAGCCGGCACGCTCCGCACGAACACACCTAGGGCCGTTTCCACCACGAGCGTCAGCTCAGGCAGGTCGTCGTTCCCGGCCGCAGCGGGTCTTGCTTGCTCCATCGCCCTATTAGACGCTCGGCTCAGGAGCGCACACAGCGAATTTCACCGACCGTGGCGACTTGGCACCTACCCGAGCGAGGCAGCGATTTCACGGGCGGCTTCCCGGGCCGACCGCCCGACCCCGATGAGCGTGGCCGAGGCCGGCCCGGTCCAGTCGCCGTAACCGAGCAGGTGCAGGCGCGGCTCGTCCACCGCACGCGTACCGTCGACGGCGATGTGCCCGCGGCGGTCCCGCAGCCGGAGCGGTGCCAGGTGGGACAGCGCCGGTCGGAAGCCGGTGCACCAGATGATCGCGTCCGCCTCGGCGCGCGTGCCGTCGGCCCATTCGGCCCCAGTGGGAGTGAGCCGCGTGAACATCGGCGCCGCCCTGAGCAGGCCCCGGTCGCGGGCATCTCGGACCGGCGGTACGGCGACGACGTCCCCGAGCGAGGCGACGCCCCCCGTGTCCGTGCGCCCCTCGTCGAGGGCACGGCGGCGGGCGGTCGCGACGTCGAACAGAACGCGGCCGTCGACGTCGTCGGGCAGGAAACGGGGTGGGCGCTGCGTGACCCAGGTCAGCTCGGTGTTGTGGGCGAGGTCGGCGGCGATCTGGGCGCCGGAGTTGCCGCCGCCGACCACGATCACGCGGCGACCGGCGAAGTCCCGCGGGCTCTGGTAATCAACGGTGTGCAGCTGACGGCCACCGAAGTCTCCGCGGCCTGCAATCGCGGGCAGGAAGGGCCGCCACCAGGTGCCGGTGGCACTGATCACCGCTGCCGCCCGCCAGGTACCGGAGTCGGTCTCCACCCGCAGGAGTCGGCCGTCCCGGCGGATGCCGAGAACCCGTACGGGTCGCTCGACGGGCAACTCGTACCGCTTCTCATAGGCGGCGAGGTACTCCACAACGTGCTGCGCGTCGGGGTAGGTCGCGCCGGCCTGCGGTGGCATGAGGCGGCCGGGCAGGGAGGAGTACGCGGCCGGGGAGAACAGGCGAAGAGAGTCCCAGGTGTGCTGCCAGGCACCGCCCGGAGTGGTCTGGGCGTCGAGGATGACGAAGTCGACGCCCAGCCGGCGCAGGTGGTAGCCGGCGGCAAGCCCGGACTGACCACCGCCGATCACCACGACCGGAGCGGTCCGCGTCATTCGGCGGCTTCCCGCCCGGGCATGAAGACCAGCGCCACCAGCGCCAGTCCGACCACAGTTCCGATGAGCTGCATGCCGATGAACCCCGCGACCGACGCGGGCGCGATGCCGGCGAAGGTGTCGGTGAAGGCGCGGCCTATGGTCACCGCGGGGTTCGCGAAGGACGTGGACGAGGTGAACCAGTACGCCGCACCGATGTACGACGCCACCGCCACAGGCGCGAAGCGCAGGCGGTCGGTGCGGGCCAGGCCGAAGATCAGCAGGATCAGTCCGGCGGTCGCCACGACCTCGCCCAGCAGCAGATGGCCGGCCGATCGGTCGTGGGTGGACCACTTCACCAGCGGTTCGCCGAACATCGCGTCGGCCAGGACCGAGCCCGCGATCGCACCGGCGACCTGAGCGGGGACGTACACCGCCGCCTCGCGCAGCGTGACACCAGAGCCGCCGCGCCGGGCGGTCCACCACTCGGCCAGGGTGACGGCCGGGTTGAAGTGCGCACCGGAGACCGGACCGAGCAGGGTGATCAGGACGCCGAGCCCGAAGACGGTGGCCGTGGAGTTGGCCAGCAGCTGCAGCCCCACGTCCTTGGTCAGCTCCGTGGCCTGGATGCCGGAGCCGACCACGATCGCGACGAGCGCCGCCGTGCCGACCAGTTCGGCGGCGGCCTTGGCGAGCAGCGGCGGACGCCGGGGCGGAGTCGCGCCCGGAGCGGGCAGCGGCTCGGCAGCGGGGGCTATGGGGGACTCCCCTGTTCTGCCGTGCTGGGTGGCCTCGGTGGCGGTCAACAGGAACTCCTCGGTGCAGGTGGCTTTGGGGCGGGTGATCAGGGGCAGGACCGCTTCACGCTGTTCTCGGCGGTGGCACGCGCGGTCTCCGCGAGATCGGCGAACTGACCGGCAAGCGAGGCGATGACGTCGGGCTTGAGCCGGTAGTAGGTGAAGCGGCCGCACGGCTCCGTCTCCACGACCCCCGCCTCGCGCAGCACCTTCAGATGGTTGGAGAGGTTGGTCTGCTTGGCCCCCGTCTCCTCGATCAGGTGCGTCGTGCAGAGCGTCTCCTTGGCGAGCAGGGTGACGATCTGGAGGCGGAGCGGGTCCGCGAGAACCCGCAACAGATCAGTGTCGACTGACGTCAGCATGGCCTGATACTTTCACATCATTCCTGGCTGATACCAGCCTGGGCTGATCCACCGACGAAGGAAGAACCGATGCCCTCCAGCCCGCTCGCCTCCGTGCTGTTCGTCTGCATCCACAACGCCGGGCGTTCACAGATGGCCGCAGGCTTCCTCTCCCACCTCGCGGGCGACCGGATCGAGGTCCGCTCCGCCGGCTCCGTTCCCGCAGACCAGGTCAACCCGGCCGCCGTCGAAGCGATGAGGGAGGTCGGCATCGACATCGCCGACCAGCAGCCCAAGCTCCTCACGACCGAGGCCGTCCAGGCGTCCGACTACGTCATCACCATGGGCTGCGGCGACGCCTGCCCGATCTTCCCCGGCAAGAAGTACCTCGACTGGACCCTGGAAGACCCCGCCGGCAAGGGCGTCGAGGCCGTCCGCCCGATCCGCGACGAGATCAAGAAGCGGATCGAGGCACTGATCTCCGAGATCGACGCCCAGCAGGAGGCGTGACATCCGCGACGGGCAGCGGCGCCGCCGATGTGATCGGTTCCGGATAGGCCACCGCCGTCGAGAATCTCCTACCACCCGGCGGGTGCACCCCCTTCACAGAACGCACGTTCGACGTGAAGGATGGGCGTGATCGCGTGCCAGTTCGGTACGTCGCTCGTTAGGCAGCGCAGTCGAAGCGCAGAGTGGGCAAGCGCTGGTTCGCCCTTGCCCTACTGCTACGGGAGGGGACCCATGGGCGATCGCAGCACCATCGAGTGGACTGAGGCGACCTGGAATCCCACCACTGGCTGCGATCGCATCTCCCCCGGGTGCGACAACTGCTATGCCCTGACGTTATCCAGACGCCTCAAGGCGATGGGGGTGGCCAAGTATCAAGCCGACGGTGACCCCAGGACCTCCGGTCCCGGCTTCGGCCTCGCCCTGCATTCGGACACGCTGGCCATCCCACGCCAGTGGAAGACCCCCCGCATGGTTTTCGTCAACTCAATGAGCGACCTGTTCCACGCCAAGGTGCCCTTGGACTTCGTACAACAGGTCTTCCAGGTAATCGCCGACACGCCACAGCACACCTATCAACTCCTGACGAAGAGGGCCCGCAGACTCCGGCGACTGGCAGGCCAACTCGACTGGCCTCCCAACCTCTGGATGGGCGTCTCCGTCGAGGACGCGGATCACATGGATCGCATTGACGATCTGCGTCAGGTGCCAGCCGCCGTGCGGTTCTTGTCCTGTGAACCACTGCTCGGTCCTCTGACAGGTCTGCGTCTGGACGGCATCGGCTGGGTGATCGCAGGTGGAGAGTCCGGCCCCCAGCACCGCCCCGTGCAAGAGGAATGGCTGATCGAGATCCGCGATGCCTGCAACGAAGCCGACGTGCCGTTCTTCTTCAAGCAGTGGGGCGGCCGCACACCGAAGTCCGGAGGCCGTGAGCTCGCCGGCATCACGTGGGACCAGATGCCGTCCCGGCTGCACGTGGCAGCAGCGCAGTAACGGCCAATCTTCAACAGGCGCCGTACGCGCTCTGGTGGCATATGGCAACGGTGTGTGACCCTCTCCCCAGCAGGGCCGTATCGGAGTAGGGGGGAGCGGTCATGGCCGTACCGAAGGATGCCGTGTGGGAGCGCGATCCGCACACGGCCGCCAAACACGACTTACTCAAGCAGTACTTGGAAGCGTGGGCGCCGATTCTGCTGTCGCGGAACGATGTGATCACATACGCGGAAGGGTTCGCAGGGGCCGGCGTCTACAAGCAGGGCGAGCCCGGATCTCCCGTCGTCGCCTACGAGGTCTTCGCCCGCGCTCTGCACCGTTCCCCGAAGCGCATGTGGATGGTCCTCATGGAAGAGGATCCCCGACGGGTAGAAGAATTGCAGCGTCAGATGGCCCTCGCTCAGTCGAGACACGAGGAAGACATCACTGCACGTCTGTCGATCGACATCGAGCAGGGAGACTTCCACCCGGCCCTTCTGAGGAAACTGCATCGCACCGGCAGGCTGGGCAAGCCCCTCTTCGTCCTCCTGGACAGCTTCGGCGGGCCCGACATCCCGTACTCGCTCCTGCATGACCTCGGTCGCCACCGAAGCACTGAAGTCATGGTCACCTTCGAACCTGCCTTCCTCACCCGGTTCGCCGAGAGACACGACGGCCACCGGCAACTCGGCGACGAAGCCTTCGGCAGCCAGGAGTGGCAAGACGTATTCCGGCAGCCGTCCTCGCACAAGTTCACCTTCCTGCGCGAGCAATACCGAGCCACGTTACGCCGGGCCGGTTTCACGCACACGCTGTACTTCGAGATGGTCGACGAGGGCGGCAGGAAGCTGTACCTGATCTTCGGCACCCAGCACGAGCGAGGACTGGAGAAGATGAAGGACGCTATGTGGAAGGTGGACCCTTCCTACGGCGTCCGCTACCGCGACCCCAGGGACACCGAACAGCAGATGCTGGATCTCGTATTCGAACCGGATACGGCTCCGCTACGACGGATCCTGCATGACTTCATATCCGAAGCGCCCAAGGGGCGAACTGTCCCGGAACTCCAGCGCTACACGCTCTTGGAGACCGTCTACCGGCCCGCCCAAGTGATCACGGCCGTCCGACAGCTGCGTGAGTCGGGCGCCGTGACGACGGAACCGCGCGCCATCAACACCAAGACCCGAGTAAGCGCGGCTGCAACGAGTCCCTCTGCCGGTCCCTCAGCCGAGCAGGGTGCCCTCTGGTGAAAGGCCACCAGGGCACATCCAGGGCACATGAGCCCGGGAAACGGTGTTGACCTGTGAGAACTACGGAGAGGAGTAGCCCCAGGTCAGCACCATTTTCCGTGCGAACCCCCAGGCCAGCGCCCCGCCCCTCCCATTCGCTGCACGAGTGGCAGGACTTCAGCCACCGGCTGCATGAGGCGGGGCATCAGCCCTACTGCCTCGTCTGGCCCTGATCCGGGGTGTGACCGGGCCGGAAGCGAATCGGGCGGGGTTCTCGGACCCCGCCGTCGCCAGCGCCCGAGGAGGGCCGTCAGACGGCCAGGGCACATTGAAGGCACACGGGATTCTCCAGAGGCACTGACGCGCCCTGAGCCTCTGCTGCCGGGGCCGCGGTGAAGGCGTCGTCGATCGCCTTGCGGGTACGGGTCTCGCTGGACGGCAGCAGGTGCGTGTACGTCCGCAGAGTGAAGCCGGGGTCCTAGTGACCGAGGTACTCGGACAGCGCCCTGATGCTTTCCCCGACGTCCAGGAGCACGGAGGCGTACGCGTGCCGGAGGGCGTGCATGCCGTCCTCCGGGGCCGCCTGGAGGTGTCTCGCCCCGCGCTCGCGCGGAGGGATCACGCCGACGGCGGCCAGGGCGAGCTTCCAGGCGCCCATGTTGAAGACGCTGCGGTTGTAGGCCCGGCCCTTTCGTCGACGAAGGGAGAAGGTCCTTCACGGCCCGACCAACGACCGTCGGCGCCCGCGGTCACCGTGCCACAGCCGGATTCCTGGTCACGCCTCTCGCTCCAGCAGTTCCAGGGCTTCTTCCCAGCGGAACCGGTCCGCGCCGCCGCCTGCCCTGGGCCGGTGCGGTTCGCACGAGCCGATGAGGATGCCCATCGCGCGCAACTGATCAAGGCTCCGCTGATACGCAGGATGGGCGGCCTGTGCGGAGTTCAGGTAAGGCAGCGCCACGGTCGGGATGCCCATGCCGTACGCCTCGCACAGGATGCCCAGGGCGAGGGTGTCGGAGATGCCGGCGGCCCATTTGTTGATCGTGTTGAAGGTGGCCGGGGCGACCGCTATCGCGTCCGCCGGCGGCAGCGGGCGAGTCTCCCCGGGCGAGCGCCACGCCGAGCGGATGGGGTAGCCGGTCTGCGTCTCGACCGCCTTCGCGTCGATGAACCCGAGACCCTGTGGTGTGGCGACGACACCGACGTCCCAGTTCGCCTCCTGGGCAGCCGTGATGAGCTTGCCGACATCGCGGGCGACACCGGCGGCGCAGACGACGACGTACAGGAAGGGCTTCTTGTCCGGGGCTGTCGGCTCGGTCACGCGGGGACTCCCAGTCGGCGGCTGAAGTGGTGTAGTTCCGGCAGCGTACGTCGGCGGTCACGGGCGGCCATGTCGGCGACCAGGTTGCGGATGTCAGGGCGGCGGACGTCCTGGGCGGCGCAAGTCTCGGCGATGCGCAGGGCCTGGTAGCCGTCGGCGAGGCGGCCCTGCTGGCTGTAGGCGCGGGCCGCCTCCACCCACAGGGCGGCGCGACGCTCGGGGACGGGAATGTGGCGGCGCATGAGCGGGCGGGCTGCCTGGAGGGCGAGGCCGGCGTCGCCGGAGGCCACCAGGGAGCTGAGTTCGTGCAGGGCGACGTTGGTGGGGCTGAAGGTGGCCCAGGCGTCGGGTCGGTCGACCGTGACGTACCTTGAGACTTCCTTTGCCTCGGCCAGAAACTCCTTCGTAGCCGCGCGATCGCCGCCGCTGCTGCGGCGGTGACTCCACGTAGGAGCAACAGGCCGACGGCAGCCAGGTACTTCGGGGAACGTCGGTCGTAGGAGCCTGTGAGCTGGTCGGCGGTGTGCCGGACCAGGGTGACGGCCTCGGTGGTGTGCTTCTCACGGACCATGACGTGCGCCTGGACGCGGACTTCCGCACGGGCCTGGAGAACTGGCAGCAGCAGGCGAAGCTGGTGCGTACGGGCGCGGGGGAGGTACGGAACCAGATCAGCGGCGGTACCCAGCGCGGACCCCTCGGCATTTTGTTCAAACAGCGTGGACAGCCAGCTGAGGCTGAGCAGTGGTACCGCCAGGCTGCGACGAACGGCCATGCCAAGTCCATGAGCAACCTCGCGTTCATGCTGTACTGGGGCGGCCAGCTCGACGAGGCCGAGCAGTGGTGGCGCCAGGCGGCCCAGATGGGCATCAGCAGTGCCCAGACCAACCTCACAATTCTCCTTCAGCAACGCGGGCGCCTTCAGGGCTAAGGCGCCGTTTCTGATGGCGTGATCGTTCGTTGAGCAGTGCATGACGGATCTGGTTGAGC
>NZ_BAAAIZ010000081.1:0-6111 GCF_039526425.1 Streptomyces thermospinosisporus | reverse complement strand
GCGGGGTGCGGCGTGCGGTGGCGCGCCGTGTGCCGCGTGCGGTGGCGCGTGCGGTGGCGCGTCGGGTGCCGCGTGCGGTGGCGCCTTGGGCGCCCCCCGTGCGGTGGCGCGTCGGGTGCCCCATGCGGTGGCGCCTCGGGCGCGGGGTGCCGGCAACGGGCGGGCGGCGGTCAGCCCTTGGGGTGGCGCAGGCGTACGGAGACCCAGCGGGCCCGGCGACGGAGGATGCGCGGGATCCCCACCCTGAGGTTCGTACCTGCCATCTGCGGTGCACCGCCTCGCTGGTGGGTACCGATACCGCCCGCCGAGCGGCGATTGCGGCTTGCGTCACTGTGGTCGTGCGTCCAGCCCATACCCCGACGTCTGCCCCCGCCCCAAGGTCGATAACCGCCTGACGCGTGCCCAATTGGCTTATGCGCGGGGCAAGTACGGGCAGCGTCCGATCGGTTACCGATCCGGCTCGGGATCCTTCAGCCAGTTGATCAGTTCTGTGGAGAAAGTGACCGGATCCTCCTCGTGGGGGAAGTGTCCGAGTCCGTCGAACAGCCGCCAGCGGTAGGGCGCCTCCACGTACTGTCCGGAGCCGGCCGCGCTGCGGGTGCGGATCACCGGGTCGAGCGAGCCGTGCAGATGCAGGGTGGGCACCCGGACCGGGCGCTTCATCCGCCGGTTGAACTGGAAGCCGTCCGGGCGGGCCAGCGAGCGCACCAGCCAGCGGTAGGGCTCGATGGCGCAGTGGGCGGTGGAGGGGATGCACATGGCCCGCCGGTAGACCTCCAGGGCCTTCTCGTCCGGCAGGCTCGGCCCCGACCAGTCCTGGATGAGCCGGGCGACCAGGGCCCCGTCGTCCGCGGTGAGCCGCCGCTCGGGGATCCAGGGCCGCTGGAACCCCCAGATGTGGGAGAGCGCGGCCGACTGCCGCACGTCGGCGAGCATCGCCGCGCGCCAGCGCCGCGGGTGCGGCATGGACACGACCGCGAGCCGCCGCACCAGCTTGGGACGCATCGCCGCCGCCGTCCACGCCAGGTATCCGCCCAGGTCGTGGCCGACCACCGCGGCGTCCGGCTCGCCCAGGGAGCGGATCACCCCGGTGAGGTCCAGGGCGAGGTTGGCCGGGTCGTAGCCGCGGGGTGTGCGGTCGCTGCCGCCCACGCCCCGCATGTCCATGGCGACGGCCCGGAACCCGGCTTCGGCCAGCGCGGTGAGCTGGTGCCGCCAGGTCCACCAGAACTGCGGGAAGCCGTGCAGCAGCAGCACCAGCGGTCCGTCACCCACTTCCGCGATGTGGAAACGGGCGCCATTGGCGGCGACATCCCGGTGGGTGACCTCGGCGCCGGGGACGTCGAGGCGTACGACCGAGGCGCTCTGCGCCGGGAAAGGGGCTGGGTCCGTCATGAGGACGAGCGTGCCACAGCCTCGATGGCCTCCGGAGCCCGGTCCTGCGGCAGTTCCTTGCGCTGCGGGCGCGGGTGCGGCCTGGCGTTCTGCAGCACGCCCGCCGTCTCCTTCACCGACGCGGCGACCTTCTGCGGGCCGCGGCCCTGCTTGGTCTTCTTGGCGAAGACCACGCCGATCAGTCCGAGCAGGCCGGCGATCAGCACGTTCGCCGCGAACGACAGCAGGAAGCAGACCGCGAGGTTCCAGCCGCTCCAGGTGCGGATGCCGTACGCCAGGGCGAAGTTGAGCATCGGCAGGGAGAACAGCAGCAGGACACCGGCCGCCATGAAGGCGCCGCCGCTGGTCGCGCCCCGCTTGACGTCCTGCCTGAGCTGCGCCTTCGCCAGCGCGATCTCGTCGTGCACCAGCGCCGACATCTCTGCCGTCGCGGTGGCGAACAGCTGTCCGATGCTGCGTTCGGCGCCGACCGGGCTGCCGTCGGGTGCGCTCATCGCGGTCTCCCTCTTCTGCCGACCGAGGTGCTGGCTCGTCTGCCGGCTCGTCTGCGTGCGGTGGTGACTTCTTCCGTCCCGCTTTTGTACCGTCTCGTCAGATCATGCCCGACGGTTCCCGTCCTCGCCTGCCCCGCCCGCCACTTCGGCAAGCCGCTCCCGTTCGGCGGCCTTCTCCTCGGCGAGCCGCCGGTGCTCGGCGGCCCTGCGCTCCAGCAGCTCGGCCATGCGCAGGTGGTACTCCGGGTCGTCCGCCTCGTGGACGTCCGGGACGCCGTCGTGGTCCTCGTCGCGCTCCTCCTCCTCGGCGAGCCTGCGGTAGGTGGCGTTGCGCAGCTTCAGCAGCACCGACGCCAGCAGGGTCGCCAGCAGCGAGCCGGTCAGGACGGCGGCCTTGACGCCGTCCGTCATCGCCGGATCCTCCTCGAAGGCGAGCTCGCCGATGAGCAGCGACACGGTGAAGCCGATCCCGGCGAGCACGGCCAGCGCGAACACGTCCGACCAGGCCAGGTCGTCGCTGAGCGAGGCCCGGGTGAAGCGGGCCGTCAGCCAGGTGCCGGCGAAGATGCCCACGGTCTTGCCGACGACCAGACCGAGCACCACACCCAGCGTCTCCGGGGTGGTGAACACCTTCCCGATCGCCTCGCCCGAGACGGCGACACCCGCGCTGAACAGCGCGAACAGCGGCACCGCCAGCCCCGCCGACAGCGGCCGCACCTGGTGCTCGATGCGCTCGCCCGGCGAGTGCTCCTCGCCCTCGCGGCGGTGGCAGCGCAGCATCAGGCCCATGGCGACACCGGCGATGGTGGCGTGGATGCCGCTGTTGTACATCAGCGCCCAGATCACCACCGCGAGCGGCACGTACACGTACCAGCCGCGCACCCCCGTGCGCAGCAGCAGCCAGAACACGGCCAGGCCGGCGAGCGCGCCGCCGAGCGCCGGGAAGTTCAGGGACTCGGTGAAGAACACCGCGATGATCAGGATGGCGAAGAGGTCGTCGACGACGGCCAGGGTGAGCAGGAAGGCGCGCAGGGCGCTCGGCAGGGAGGTGCCGATGACGGCGAGCACGGCGAGCGCGAAGGCGATGTCGGTCGCCGTGGGCACCGCCCAGCCGGCCAGCGATCCGCCGCCGGCGCCCGCGGTGATCGCGTAGACCACGGCCGGAGCCGCCATACCGCACAGCGCGGCGACGACCGGCAGCGCGGCTGCCCGCGGATCGCGCAGATCACCGGCGACCAGCTCGCGCTTCAGCTCGATCCCGGCCACGAAGAAGAAGACGGCGAGCAGCCCGTCGGCCGCCCAGTGCGCCACCGACAGATTCAGCCCCAGCGCCTCGGGGCCGAGATGGAAGTGGCTGACGCTCTCGTAGCTGTCGTGCAGGGCGGGGACGTTCGCCCAGATCAGCGCGGCGATCGCGGCGAGCAGCAGCAGCACGCCGCCGACGGTCTCGGTGCGCAGCGCGTCCGCGACGAAGTTCCGCTCGGGCAGCGAGAGCAGCCCGAAGACCTTGCGCGAGGAGGGGGTGCGGGACGGTGCGGACACGGCGGGGACCTCCGGTCGGGGGACAGCACGGAACACATGCCGACCAGACTTCCCGGCGCACCATGACGATCTTGGATCGTTGTCTTACGCACTCTCGAGCTTACCTGTGGACCTCGCACGGCGTGCGGGGCGGGGCGTCCGCACGCACGAGGGGGACGAGGAGCACGACGAGGACCACGAACGCAACGAGGACGACGAACGCCACGAGGACGAGTGAGGGCACCCGGCGTACGGAACGCGCCGGGTGCCCTCGCTGTCTCTCCTGCTCGGTTCTGCGGCCGGGTGGCTCAGTCCTCGCTGGGTGCCTGCGGCAGCTTCGCCTGGATGAGGTCCATGACGGTGCTGTCGGTCAGGGTGGTGACGTCGCCCAGCTGGCGGTTCTCCGCCACGTCGCGCAGCAGCCGGCGCATGATCTTGCCGGAGCGGGTCTTGGGCAGCTCCGCGACCGGCAGGATGCGCTTGGGCTTGGCGATCGGGCCGAGCGTGGCGCCGACGTGGTTGCGCAGCTCGGCGACCAGGTCCTCGGTCTCCGCCGCGCTGCCACGCAGGATCACGAAGGCGACGATCGCCTGACCGGTGGTCTCGTCGCTCGCGCCGACCACGGCCGCCTCGGCGACCGACGGGTGGGAGACCAGCGCGGACTCCACCTCGGTGGTGGAGATGTTGTGCCCGGAGACCAGCATCACGTCGTCGACCCGGCCGAGCAGCCAGATGTCGCCGTCGTCGTCCTTCTTGGCGCCGTCACCGGCGAAGTACTTGCCCTCGAAGCGGGACCAGTAGGTGTCGATGAACCGCTGGTCGTCGCCCCAGATGGTGCGCAGCATCGACGGCCACGGCTCGGTGAGGACCAGGTAGCCACCGCCGCCGTCGGGCACCGGGTTCGCCTCGTCGTCGACGACGGTCGCGGAGATGCCGGGCAGCGGGCGCTGCGCGGATCCCGGCTTGGCCTCGGTGACGCCGGGCAGCGGCGAGATCATCATGGCGCCGGTCTCGGTCTGCCACCAGGTGTCCACGACCGGCGTGCGGTCCGCGCCGATGTTCTTGCGGTACCAGATCCACGCCTCCGGGTTGATCGGCTCACCGACGGAGCCCAGCACGCGCAGGCTGGAGAGGTCGAACTTCGCGGGGATGTCGTCGCCCCACTTCATGAACGTCCGGATCGCGGTCGGCGCGGTGTAGAGGATCGTCACGCCGTACTTCTGCACGATCTCCCAGAAGCGGCCCTGGTGCGGGGTGTCGGGCGTGCCCTCGTACATGACCTGCGTGGCGCCGTTGGCCAGCGGGCCGTAGACGATGTACGAGTGCCCGGTGACCCAGCCGACGTCGGCCGTGCACCAGTAGACGTCGGTCTCCGGCTTGAGGTCGAAGACCGCCCAGTGCGTGTACGCGGTCTGGGTGAGGTAGCCGCCGGAGGTGTGCAGGATGCCCTTCGGCTTACCCGTGGTGCCCGAGGTGTAGAGGATGAACAGCGGGTGCTCCGCCTCGAACGCCTCCGGCGTGTGCTCGGTGCTCTGGCGGTCGACCAGGTCGTGCCACCACACGTCGCGGCCCTCGGTCCAGGCGACCTCCTGGCCGGTGCGGCGGACGACGAGGACGTGCTCGACCCGGTCCACCCGGTTGATGGCCTCGTCCACGGCCGGCTTGAGCGCGGAGGGCTTGCCCCGCCGGTAGCCGCCGTCGGCGGTGATGACGACGCGCGCGTCGGCGTCCTCGATCCGGGTGGCGAGCGCGTCCGCCGAGAAGCCGCCGAAGACCACCGAGTGGGCGGCGCCGATGCGGGCGCAGGCCAGCATCGCGATGGCGGTCTCCGGGATCATCGGCATGTAGACGGCGACCCGGTCGCCCTTGCGGACCCCCAGCTCCAGCAGGGCGTTGGCGGCCTTGGAGACCTCGTCCTTGAGCTGGGCGTAGGTGATGGCGCGGCTGTCGCCGGGCTCGCCCTCGAAGTGGATGGCGACCCGGTCCCCGTGACCGGCCTCCACATGCCGGTCGACGCAGTTGTAGGCGACGTTGAGCTCGCCGTCCTTGAACCACTTGGCGAACGGCGGGTTCGACCAGTCGAGGGTCTCGGTGGGCTCCTTGGCCCAGGTCAGTCGGCGGGCCTGCTCGGCCCAGAAACCGAGCCTGTCAGCCTTGGCCTGTTCGTACGCCTCAGCCGTGACGTTGGCGTTCGCGGCCAGGTCAGCGGGCGGCGCGAAGCGACGCTCCTCCCTCAAAAGGTTGGCCAGGCTCTCATTGCTCACGGCATCTGCCTTTCCCAGGGTGTCCGTTCAGGGTGTCCGTTGTGTCCCAGGCCACAGCTCATCAGACGCGAGGGTGCGCTGACAAGGGTCGACGGCACATTGGTTTAGACCTATCCGGGTGTGCGGCCTGCTTGCTGTGCTCCGGTCTCGCGGCTCGGACCGGTGTGCCCGGTCATCCCTTCCCACGTGCGGCGGAGCAAGCCGGTTCAAGGGGTGTAACGCCCCTCACACCGGACGGTCGGGACGGACACCCGGACGGATGCCCTCCGCCCGCCCCGAGGGTCACGCCCGGACGGGCGGGGCGGACGCGCTCGGAGGGGCCCGGCGGCCACGCTCGGAGGGGCCGGGCGGCCACGCTCGGAGGGGCCGGGCGGACGCGCTCGGAGGGGCCGGGCGGACGCGCTCGGAGGGGCGGGGCGGCCACGCTCGGAGGGGCC
>NZ_BAAAIZ010000080.1:0-27221 GCF_039526425.1 Streptomyces thermospinosisporus | reverse complement strand
CCGGATTTCCGGGGCGCCGCGACGCCGGTTTTCGGGTGGCCGTAGACGCCTGTTGCGCGGGCCGCGACCGCCGGGCTCCGGTACCCGGGGCCGCCCGGCCGCCGGGCCGGGGCGGCCGTTTCAGCTTCCAGCGGTGTGCCTGTCTCGTCGCGGGCCGGGGCCGCCGGATTTCCGGGGCGCCGCGACGCCGGTTTTCGGGTGGCCGTAGACGCCTGTTGCGCGGGCCGCGACCGCCGGGCTCCGGTACCCGGGGCCGCCCGGCCGCCGGGCCGGGGCGGCCGATTCCGCTTCCAGCGGTGCGACCGTCCCGTCGCAGGCCGGGGCCGCCGTTTTCGCTGCCCGGTACGCCCGGCCCGTCGCGGTCCGGGGCCGCCGCTTTCCCGCGCCGCCGTCGCCCGTTTCCGTAAGGTCTGGGGAAAGCGCTGGTCAGGGCCGCTGAACGGGCTCTAGGATGGCGCGCTCCGGCCACCCTTCTCCGCGGTCACCGCCTCACCGGGGCCGCCCGACCCCGCGCCGCAGCGAGCCCCCACCGGCGCCGTGACGATGGATTCCCAGATCTCACAGGCTTCCCAGGCAGCTCAGACACCCCTACCGTCCCAGTCACCCCACACCTTCCAGGTCGACCTGCGCGGCCTGGTGGACCTGCTGTCCCATCACCTCTACTCCAGCCCCAAGGTCTATCTGCGCGAGCTGCTGCAGAACGCCGTGGACGCCATCACGGCCCGGCGCGCCGAGCAGCCCGGCTCCCCCGCCCGGGTGCGGCTGTACGCCGAGGGCGGGGCGCTGCGCGTGGAGGACACCGGCGTGGGGCTCACCGAGTCGGACGTGCACAGCCTGCTCGCCACCATCGGGCGCAGCTCCAAGCGCGCCGAGGGGCTCCAGGAGGCCCGCTCGGACTTCCTCGGGCAGTTCGGCATCGGTCTGCTGGCGTGCTTCGTGGTGGCCGAGCGGATCCGGGTGGTCAGCCGCAGCGCCCGCACGCCGGATGCCCGGCCGGTCGAGTGGACGGCCCGGGACGACGGCTCGTACACCGTGCGCACGCTGCCCGACGACGCCCGGCCCGAACCGGGCACCACCGTGCATCTGACGGCGCGGGCGGGAGCCGCCGAGTGGCTGGCCGAGGAGCGGGTGCTGTCGCTGGCGCGGGACTTCGGCTCGCTGCTGCCGTACGACGTGCGGGTGGGCGAGAAGGCGGTCACCGACCTTCCGGCGCCCTGGGACCGGCCGTATCCGAGCCCCGCCGCCCGCCGGGTGGCGCTGGCCCGGCACTGCCACGAGCTGTTCGGCTTCACCCCGCTGGACACCATCGACCTGAACGTGCCGCTGGCCGGGATCCGCGGGGTGGCGTATGTGCTGCCGTCGGCGGTCAGTCCGGCGCAGCGGGCCGGGCACCGGGTGCATCTGAAGGGCATGCTGCTCACCGAGCGGGCCGAACAGCTGCTGCCGGACTGGGCGTTCTTCGTGCGCTGCGTGCTGGACACGGACAGCCTGCGCCCCACCGCCTCCCGCGAGGCGCTGTACGAGGACGAGACCCTGGCCGGGGTGCGCGAGGCGCTGGGCGAGCGGATCCGGGCCTGGCTGACCGGCCTGGCCGCCGGCGATCCGGAGCGGCTCGCGGCGTTCCTGTCGGTGCACCACCTGGGCGTGAAGTCGCTGGCCCGGCACGACGCGGAGATGCTGCGCACCATGCTGCCGTGGCTGCCGTTCGAGACGACCGACGGGCGGCTGTCCCTGGAGGAGTTCGCGCAGCGGCACCCGGTGGTGCACTTCACGCGGACGGTCGAGGAGTACCGGCAGGTCGCGCCGATCGCCTCGGCGCAGGGCATCGGCGTGATCAACGGCGGCTACACCTACGACTCCGAACTGGTCGAGGCGCTGCCCTCGGTGCGGCCGGGCACAGTCGTCGCCGAGCTGGACACGGACACCGTGACCGCGCATCTGGACGCGGTCGACCCGGCCGAGGAGCTGGCCCTGTCGGACTTCCTGGCGGCGGCCCGGGCCCGGCTCGATCTGCTGGGCTGCGACGTGGTGCTGCGCGCCTTCCACCCGCTGTCGGTGCCCGCGCTGCACCTGGACGACCGGGAGGCGCGGCACGAGCAGGCCCGGGCCGAGGCGGAGGAGCAGGCCGACGAGCTGTGGGCGGGCATCCTCGGCTCGCTGCGCGGCAGCGCGCCGCGCGCCCGGCTGGTGCTCAACCATCTCAACCCGCTGGTGCGGCGGATCAGTTCGCTCGGCGATCCGGAGCTGATCGGCACGGCCACGGAGTCGCTGTACGGGCAGGCGCTGCTGATGGCCCAGCGGCCGCTGCGGCCCGCCGACTCGGCGCTGCTGAACCGGGCCTTCATCGGCCTGCTGGAGTGGGCCACGCACTCGGAGGAGGGGCAGTGACGGGCTCGGCATCCTGCGGTCAGGAGGGGCACTGATGGGTGAGATCACGGACATCGACGCCCTGCGCCGGGCGATGGCGGAGAACTCCGAGCAGCCGGAGGGGCCGGCCCGCAACGCGCGGGCGGAGCAGCTGCTCGCCGAGGCCGAGAAGCTGAACATGCCGCTGGCCGTGATCGAGGCGCTCCGGCACCAGCTGCAGGTCTACAACTACAGCTCGGAGAAGGGGAAGATGTTCGTCCCCTTCGCCCGGCTGCTGCGCATGTGGGACCAACACCCCGAGGACTTCGACGAGTACGAGACGCACTCCCTGCACTGGATGTTCAAGTGGGTCTCGGCCGGCATGCTCCACCAGCCGCACATCCCGCTGGCCTCGATCGAGAAGTGGCTCGGCGAGATGGAGCACCGCTACAAGCTGGCCGGACATTCCGAACGGGCGGTGCGCAGCGCCGAGTTCAGCGTCGCCGCGCATGTGGGGGACGTCGAGCGGGCCGAGCGGGCGTATGCGGCATGGCTGGCCGCGGACCGCGACTCGATGGCCGACTGCCACGCCTGCGAGCTGAGCGGGCAGGGCTGGTGGCAGGGGGAGCGGGGCCGGGACGAGGAGGCGCTGCGACTGTGGCGACCGGTCCTGGAGGGCGAGTACACCTGCGCCCACGAGCCGCACGCCGTGCTCGCCTCCTCCCTGCTGCCGCTGCTGCGGCTGGGCCGCACGGACGAGGCGCGCGCCAACCATCTGCGCGGCTTCCGGCTCGTACGCCCCATGGAGAGCATGCGCGGCGCCTACGCCGACCATGTGGAGTTCTGCGCGCTGACCGGCAACGAGGCGCGCGGTCTCGAACTGCTCGCGGAGCGCCCCGCGTACTTCACCGACGACGGACACCCGCGCAGCAAGCTGGACTTCCTGAGCGTGGTGACCCTCCTCATGGAGCGGCTGACCGCACTCGGTCTCGGCGAGCGGCAGGTGCCCGGTCCGTCCGGCCGGTCGTGGACCGCGGCGGAACTCGCCGCGCACGCACGCCGGGAGGCGCTGTCCCTGGCCGCCCGCTTCGACGCGCGCAACGGCACCACCTATGTCAGCGAGCGGGCCCGCGCCCGGATGGAGCAGCGCCCGCTGGTGGACCGGCTGCCGCTGGGCGTGCGCACGCCTGCGTCGGCCGGGACGCGTCCGGTGACAGCCCCGGTCGCCCAGGTGCCCCAGCCGCCCTCCACCGGCACGGGCGAGGACGGCGAGCCGGACCTGCAGGCGCTGATCGCCGAGGCGCGGCGGCTCTCCGACACCCTGCAGCCGCACGCCGTGGAGGCGTGGGCAGCGGTGGCCCGGGCGGCCGAGGGCGTGGAGCTGGACGCCAGGGACCGCGCCGAGATGACGGAGCACGAGGCGATGGGCCTCGGCCCCGAGGGCGTGCACCTCTTCGAGCGGGCCGCCGAGCTGTACGCGGAGGCGGGCGACCCCGGCGAGGCCCTGGCGGCCCGCGCGCGGGGCGCGTACGTACGGGCCCTGGCGGGCGCGACGGACGAGGCGCTGGCGGCGGTCGCGGACCCCCACGAACAGATCCTGGCCCTGCACGCCGACGGCTCCACCGGCATACTCCAGACCGCCTCGGTCCTGATGTCCCGCGCCCGGATCCTGATGCGGCGCGTGCAGGAGGCCATGGAGGCGGTAGAGGCCCAGGAGGCCCAGGCGAACAGCCTCGGGGCCCAGGAGAGCGGCCGGGAGGCCCAGGAGAGCAGCCCGGAGACCCTTCTCTCCGCGGCGGAGTCCGCCGTCCGTGCCGTGCTCGCGCTCGTCGACGGTCACACCGGGGACGACGTACGGCTGGCCGCGCGGGGCGCCGAGGGGCAGGCGATGCTCGGGGAACTCGCCGGGCGCGCGGGCGAGATCGAGCGGGCCGCCGAGCTGTTCGGGCGGGCGGCCGAGGAGTACGTGGCGGCGGGCCTGCCGTGGTTCGCCGTGGAGTACGAGGCGCGGCTGGCGCAGCTCGCCCACCATCTCGGCGACGACGCCGGGGCGGAACGGGCGCTGCGGGCCGCCCTGGAGCACGGCGGACCGTATGTGGAGCCGTCCGGGCGGGCTCAGCTGCACCTCCAGCTCGCCGAGGTCACCGCCGGATCGGGCCGGGTGCGGGAGGCCGCAGGCCAGGCCCTCGAGGCGGCGCACTGGGCCGACGAGGCGGGCGAGGGACCGGCGCTGGGCGCCTGGGCGCGGCACATGCTCGGCGGGCTGCTGCTGCGGCAGGGGCGGTGGGCCGAGGCCGCGGAGGTGCTGGAGTCCGCCCTGCCCGATCTGACCGTGGAGACCCACGGGGACGGTCCGGTCGTCCAGACGCTGTGGTGGCTCGGGGACTGCCTGAGCGAGCTCGGCGAGCACCGCGCGGCGGCCGAGCGGCGGTTGCAGGCCGCCGGCATCGCCCGGCACTGGCCCGAGCAGCAGGACCACGCGACGCTGGCCCATCTGGCCGCGTCCAGCCTGGAGATGGCGGGTCTGCCCGAGGAGGCGGAACGTGCCTTCGCCCGTGCGGGCGAGCTGTGGCGCGCCGTCGGCGACACCTCGGGCCTGGTCGGCTCGCTGCGCGCCCGCGCCTGGCTGGCACTGCGGACGGACGCTGCGGACCCGGGTCCGGCACGGACGCTGATGGCCGAGGCGGTGACGGAGTGCGCGGCGGCGCGGGACAAGACGGGCGACGAGCCGACGCGCCTGCGTCTGACCGCCGAGCTGGGCCACACCCACCGCCAGTTCGCCGACCTGCTGCTCCGCTGGGCGGACGGCGACGCCGGGGACGACGACCGCGAGGCCGTCCTGGAAGAGGCGGCGGCCCAACTCGTCCGGGCGATCACCGCGTTCGACACCGCCGGACCGGAGTTCCTGCACGAACGCACCCAGGCCCAGCTGGCCGCGTCCTGGCTGGCCACCGAGCTGGGCCACCCGGACACCGCGACCGCACACGCGCGGGCGGTACTGGAGGCGTACGAGAACGCCCCGGCGGACGACGACACCGCCCGCGCCCGCCGCACCGACGCCGAACACCTGCTGCATCTGGCGGAGCAGCAGGGGGACGGGACGGACCAGCAGGAGGGTGGGACGGCAGAGCAGCAGGCCGGGACGGAACAGCAGCAGGACGGCTGAGCCGCCCTTCGTTCACTCGACCCCGATCAGCAGCAGGGCGCCCTGGCGGCCGCCGTGGTAGACGACCGTGTCGACGGCGAGGTAGCGCTCGCGGACGCGGGCCTCGAGGTGGTCGGCGACGTTCTCGGGGGCGTCGTCGTCGAGGACCAGGGTGACCATCTCGCCGCCCGCGGCGAGCATCCGGTCGAGGACGTCGGCGGCGATGGCCTCGACGTCGTCGCCGATCACCGCCACATCGCCGTCGACCAGGCCGAGGACGTCCCCGGCCTGGCAGATGCCGGCCGTGGTCCAGGACTCGCGCTCGGCGACCGTGACCTCCCCGTAGCGGGTGGCGCCGGCTGCGGACGTCATGGACACCACGTCCTCGTCGAAGCGGCGCTCCGGCTCGTGCACGGCGAGCGCCGCGATGCCCTGCACGGCGGAGCGGGTCGGGATGAGCGCCACGCGGATGCCCTCCGCGCGGGCCTGCTCGGCCGCGGCCGCGGCGGTGTGGCGCAGCTCCTCGTCGTTGGGCAGCAGCACCACCTCGCGCGCGTGCGCCCGCCGTACCGCCTGGACCAGCTCGCCGCTGGCCGGAGGCTCCCCGGGGCGCGCGAGCACGGTCGTCGCGCCGGCCTCGGTGTACAGCCCGGCCAGCCCCTCGCCCGGCACCACGGCCACCACGGCCCGCTGCGCCCGCTCCCGCAGCGGCCGCTCGGCGTGGGTGGTGTGGACGTCCCCGGCGCCGAAGTGGGTGATCCGGATGCGGTACGGCCGCCCGGCCTCGACGCCCGCCTCCACCGCGGCGCCGGCGTCGTCGACATGCACATGCACGTTCCACAGGCCGTCGCCGCCGACCACGACGAGCGAGTCGCCGAGCGAGTCGAGCCGGGTCCGCAGCCGCTCGACCGCGTCGTCCTCGGCCTCCAGGAGGTAGATCACCTCGAAGGCGGGCCCGACGGGTGCCGGGGCGGTGTCCTCGCTCACCGTGCCCCCAGGCTCTTGAAGCTCACCGGCGGTGGAGGCGTCCGCGCCCGCGGCTCCCTGGGGCACGGGCTCCAGGCGCATATGGGCGCCGCCCAGGGCGTCCTTCGGCATCTCCCCGGTGCAGGTCCCCAGCAGCGCCGCGAGCACCGCCAGCAGGCCGCGGCCGCCCGCGTCCACGACGCCCGCCCGGCGCAGCACGGGCAGCTGGTCCGGGGTCTCGTCGAGCGCCGCCCTGGCGCCCTCGTAGGCAGCGCGGGCCACCGCCCCGCAGTCGCCCTCCACGTCCCCGGCCGCGTCGGCGGCGGCCGTGGCCACGGTGAGCACGGTGCCCTCGACGGGGTGGGCGACCGCCTCGCGGGCGGCGTCGGCCGCCTGCCGCAGCGCGAGCCGCAGCTGCGGGCCGTCGGCGCAGGCACCGGCCGTCTCATCCGCGGCCAGCACCTGGGCCATCCCGCGCAGCAGCTGCGCCAGGATGGTGCCGGAGTTGCCGCGCGCCCCGATCAGCGCGCCGTGTGCCATGGCCCGTACGGTGTCGGCGAGCGTGGGTCCGGTCCCGGACTCCGTCCCGGTGCCGGCGCCGACGCCCGCCTCGTGGCCCGCGAACACCGCCTCGACGGCGGCCGCGGCCGACTCGACGGTCAGGAAGAGGTTGGTCCCGGTGTCCCCGTCCGCCACGGGGTAGACGTTGATCGCGTCGATCTCCTCGCGCGAGCGCCCCAGCGCTTCGAGCGCGAGACCGCACCAGGTCCGCACCGCGAGAGCATCGAAGAACGTCTGCGGCACCTGCGCCACCTGCGCCTCCCTGAGCTGGACGTGGCACGCAGCGTAGACCGTGGGGGCCTGATCGCCGGAAGAGGGCCGGGGGCGGGTCCCCGAGCAGCCATGGTAGTTTCGTTCTACGGGTGCAGCCGATGTATGCTGCTCCGGTTGCCCGATCCTGATCGGGCGTCTCCCCTGGCAACGCCACTCGGATCCCCAGGGGCTCCGTAACCGGGGCCCGTGTGTTGATCCCGGCATGCCGGGATCCACCGTAAGTGCATCTGAAGTCTTTGGAGTGACCCGTGGCTGCCAACTGCGACGTCTGCGGCAAGGGGCCGGGCTTCGGCAACAACATCTCGCACTCGCACCGCCGTACGTCCCGCCGCTGGAACCCGAACATCCAGCGTGTGCGTACCGTGGTCGGCGGGACGCCGAAGCGCGTGAACGCCTGCACCTCGTGCATCAAGGCCGGCAAGGTCTCGCGCTGACGCTATCGCTGAGCGCGCAACCACAGCCGGTTCGCCGCACTGAGCCGGTCCACCAGGAGGTGGACCGGCTTTTTGCTGTCCTGCTTCGGCGCCTCTGCACTGTGCGGTGCCCGCAGGTTTGCGGTGCCCGCGCCGCCGGGTGCCCCCGCGTCCAGTGCCCGGCACCGCGGCCGGTGCCCGGGCGGGCACGCCGGACTGACTCCGGGGTCTGCGCCCCGTCCGGGGCCAGCAGCGTCCCGCGCCCTGCCCGGCGCCCACAGCGGTCCGCGCCCCGGGCGCAGCCCGCCAGGCAGCGCCGCTTCCCGCGCAGCGCATCACACAACGCATCCCGCGTCGCACCGCGCTCCTGCGCCCCGCCGCGCACCCCGCAGGACTCCGTGCACCGGCTCCCGGACGATCTGCTCAGTCCCCCCGCTGCCTGAAGCGCCAGCCGTGGTCCACCGGGCCGATGCCCGCGCCCAGGGCGAAGCCGGCGGCGATGGCCCCCGTGACGTAGTTCTTGGCTGCGGCTACCGCGTCCGGCACGGGCCGGCCCTTGGCCAGTTCGGCGGCGATGGCGGAGGCGAGGGTGCAGCCTGTGCCGTGGGTGTGGCGGTTGTTGTGGCGCGGGGCGCGGAGCCAGTGCTCCTCGGAGCCGTCGGTCAGGAGGTCCACCGCGTCACCGGGCAGGTGGCCGCCCTTGATGACGACCCAGCGCGGGCCGTAGGCCAGTACGGCGGCGGCCGCACGGCGCATCTGGTCCGGTGTCTCGACGCGGATCCCGGTGAGCTGGGCCACCTCGTCGAGGTTGGGGGTGGCGACCGTGGCGACCGGCAGCAGCTTGGTCCGTACGGAGTCCAGCGCCGAGGAGGCCAGCAGGGCGTCCCCGTGCTTGGAGACCCCCACCGGGTCGACGACCGCCGGCGCGTCGGTGCCGGCGAGCAACTCGGCGACGGCCTCGACGAGTTCGGCGGTGGCGAGCATGCCGGTCTTGACCGCCTGGACGCCGATGTCGCCGACGACGCTGCGGTACTGGGCGCGCACCGCCTCCACCGGCAGCTCCCAGGCGCCCTGCACGCCGAGCGAGTTCTGCGCGGTCACCGCCGTCAGCACGCTCATGCCGTGCACGCCGAGCGCCAGCATGGTCTTCAGGTCGGCCTGGATGCCCGCGCCGCCGCCGGAGTCGGAGCCCGCGACGGTCAGCACCCTGGGCGGCGCCTGGCCGGCGGGTGCGGGTGCACTGCCAGTGGAGCCCGTCATGACTCGATGTCTCCGAAGTGGTCCCAGCCGCCCTTGCTGGTCCACGGCGCCCCGTCGACCGTCACCTGGGGCAGCGCCGAGGGGTTGAGGACCTCGCCGATCACCTTCCAGCGGGCGGGCAGCTTCACGTCCGGCGGGAAGGTCGCCACGATCGCGTGGTCCTCTCCCCCGGTCAGCACCCACTGCATGGGGTCGACGCCGACGGCCTGGCCGATGTCGTTCATCTGCGAGGGGATGTCGATCGCCCCGGAGCGGATGTCGATGCGCACCTTGCTCGCCTCGGCGATGTGCCCGAGGTCGGCGATCAGCCCGTCGCTGACGTCGCACATCGCGGTGGCGCCGAGTCCGGCCGCCGCCGGACCCGCGTGGTACGGGGGTTCGGGGCGCCGGTGGGCCTCGACGAAGGCGCGCGGCGAGCGGAAGCCGCGGGAGAGCACCGCGTGCCCGGCCGCGGACCAGCCCAGCCAGCCGGTGACCGCGACGATGTCTCCGGGCTGGGCGCCGGCCCGGGTGACGGGCTCCTGGTTGCGCAGATCGCCGAGCGCGGTGATCGACACGGTGATGGTGTCGCCGCGCACCACGTCACCGCCGACCACCGCGGCGCCCGCGACCTGGCACTCGTCGCGCAGCCCGTCCATCAGCTCGGCGGCCCAGGTCACCGGCAGGTCCGCCGGGACGACCAGGCCGAGCAGCAGCGCGGTGGGCACGGCGCCCATCGCGGCGATGTCGGCGAGGTTCTGCGCGGCGGCCTTGCGGCCGACGTCGTAGGCGGTGGACCAGTCGCGGCGGAAGTGCCGGCCCTCCACCAGGATGTCGGTGCTGGCCACGACCCTGCGGTCGGGCGCGGCGACCACCGCGGCGTCGTCGCCGGGGCCGACCCGGACCGCCGGTGTGGTGGTGAGACGGGAGGTGAGCTCCCTGATGAGCCCGAACTCACCGAGCTCACCAACAGTGCCCTTCATTGCCCTTTCTCCCCTTCTGTCCCTGTCCGTGCCCGGTCGCGAGGCGTCTGCGCCCTCGCTACGGTCGAAGTGACCGTCAACTTCTGCCGTGCCTGAACCCCGGCGCGCAAGGCCCGGTTCCCGCAGGTCTCCCCGCGGCGAGCGGCGACGCGATACCGTGGCGTTCCTTTTCCCCACATGATCCTCGTGGCCGCCCTGGAGGTTCCGTGGTACAGGCGTACATCCTGATCCAGACGGAGGTCGGCAAAGCCTCCTCCGTCGCCGACGAGGTCGGCAAGATTCCCGGAGTCGTCCAGGCCGAGGACGTGACGGGACCGTACGACGTGATCGTGCGCGCCCAGGCCGACACCGTGGACGACCTGGGTCGCATGGTGGTGGCCAAGGTCCAGCAAGTGGACGGCATCACCCGTACTCTGACCTGCCCGGTCGTCCATCTGTAGCCCCCGTCTACCCTGTGCCGGTGAACTCCTTGCGTCACCGGTACGCCGTCCTGCCCGCGCTCGCGGTGCTGATCACCGTCGCGGGCTGCTCCTCAACGGACGACGAGGCGTCCGCGGCGGTTCCCAGCCCGGACGCGAAGGTCACCAAGCTGTGCAAGAACCTGGACAAGGCGCTGCCGGCGAAAGTGGACGGTGAGAGTCGCGACGATCCCGAGCCCGCCTCGGCACTGACCGCGGGCTGGGGCGGCGAGGCGATCATACTGCGCTGCGGTGTGGAGCGACCCCCGAAGATGGTCGATCCCGAGGTGGCCGAGGGCCGGGACCCGGACGCGGTGCCGGGCGGGGTGAACGGCGTCGACTGGCTGATGGAGAAGCGGGGCGAGGACACCTACCGCTTCACGACCGCCAGGCGCGAGGCGTACGTCGAGGTGACCGTGACCGACGGGCGGGACAGCACGGGGGTGCTGATCGATCTGGCCGCGCCCGTCAAGAAGGCGATCCCCGTGGGGATCGCCTCCTGATCGCCTTCTGGGACTGCCGCCGTCAGCAGGTGACTGCTGCCGTCAGCGGGTGGCTCAGCGCAGGCCGGTCGGCCGCCGCAGCGCGGCCTGCACCAGCAGGTCCACCAGCTCCGGGTAGCTCACTCCGGTCGCCTGCCACATCTGCGGGTACATCGAGATGGGCGTGAATCCCGGCATGGTGTTGATCTCGTTGATGACGAACTCGCCGTCCTCGGTGAGGAAGAAGTCCGCGCGTACCAGCCCCTCGCAGGACGCCGCCTCGAACGCCTCCACGGCGAGCCTGCGCACCTCGGCGGTCTGCTCCTCGGTGAGCGGGGCGGGCACGATGCCGGGCGTGGAGTCGATGTACTTGGCCTCGAAGTCGTAGTACGCGTGGTCCTCCGGCGGCGGGATCTCGGCCGGTACGGAGGCGCGCGGGCCGTCCTCGAACTCCAGCACGCCGCACTCGATCTCGCGGCCCCGCAGTGCGGCCTCGACCAGGATCTTCGGGTCGTGCGCCTGCGCGGTGGCGATCGCCTCGTCCAGGCCGGACAGGTCGTCGACCTTGGTGATGCCGATGGAGGAACCCGCGCGGGCGGGCTTCACGAACAGCGGCCAGCCGTGCTCGCCGGCGAAGTCGATGATCTTCTTGCGGGCGGCGGACTCGTCCTGCTGCCACTCGCGGGGCCGGATCACCACGTACGGGCCGACCTTCAGCCCGAAGGAGGTGAACACCCGCTTCATGTACTCCTTGTCCTGGCCGACGGCCGAGGCGAGCACTCCGGAGCCCACGTAGGGGACGCCGGAGAGCTCCAGCAGGCCCTGCAGGGTGCCGTCCTCGCCGTAGGGACCGTGGAGCACCGGGAAGACCACGTCGACCTCGCCGAGCGCCTTGGGCACCGAGCCGGGCTCGCTGTAGACGACCTCGCGGCTGGCGGGGTCGACGGGGAGCACCACGCCTCCCTCGCCGGTCTCGGCGAGCTGTTCGACGCTGGGCTGCCGTCGTTCGACGATCGCCATGCGTTCGGGCTCGTCGGCGGTGAGCGCCCAGCGGCCGTCGCTGGTGATGCCGATCGGCAGGACGTCGTACTTGGTCCGGTCGATGGCCTTCAGGACGGCGCCGGCGGTGACCACGGAGATGCCGTGCTCGGAGCTGCGCCCACCGAACACGACGGCCACGCGCGGTTTGCGCGCCGGCTGCTCGGGCTGCTGGGGGAGGTTCTCGGTGCTCATATCGCGATGAGCGTACCCGCCCGTAGGAGGCTGAGACAGCGCCCGGGAGGCGGTGTCGCTCAGCGTCGCTCGGGCTTGGCGCTGCGCGACATCAGCTCCTTGAGTGCGACCACGGGCGGCTTGCCCTCGTGGACGATGCCGACGACCGTCTCGGTGATCGGCATGTCGACGCCGTGCCGGCGGGCCAGTTCCAGCACCGACTGGCAGGACTTGACGCCCTCGGCGGTCTGCTTGGTGACGGCGATGGTCTCCTGCAGGGTCATGCCCTTGCCGAGGTTGGTGCCGAAGGTGTGGTTGCGCGACAGCGGCGAGGAGCAGGTGGCCACCAGGTCGCCGAGTCCGGCGAGTCCGGAGAAGGTCATCGGGTCGGCGCCGAGGGCGACCCCGAGACGGGTGGTCTCGGCGAGGCCGCGGGTGATGAGCGAGCCCTTGGCGTTGTCGCCGAGGCCCATGCCGTCCGCGATGCCGACGGCGAGCCCGATGACGTTCTTCACGGCGCCGCCCAGTTCGCAGCCGACGACGTCGGTGTTGGTGTACGGGCGGAAGTACGGCGTGTGGCAGGCGGCCTGGAGGCGCTGGGCCACGCGCTCGTCGGTGCAGGCGACCACGGCGGCGGCCGGCATCCGGGCGGCGATCTCACGGGCCAGGTTGGGCCCGGTGACCACGGCGATCCGTTCCGGGCCGACCTTGGCGACGTCCTCGATGACCTCGCTCATCCGCATGGTGGTGCCGAGTTCGACGCCCTTCATCAGGGAGACCAGGACCGTGCCCGGGGCGAGCAGCGGGGTCCACTCGGCGAGGTTGCCGCGCAGCGTCTGCGAGGGCACGGCGAGGACGGTGAAGTCGGCGTCGCGGGCGGCCTCGGCCGGGTCGGTGGTGGCCCGCAGGTTCTGGGGCAGCTCCACGCCGGGCAGGTAGTCGGGGTTGATGCGGGTGGAGTTGACGGCGTCGGCGAGCCCGGGGCGCCGCCCCCACAGCACGACGTCGCAGCCCGCGTCGGCGAGGACCATGCCGAAGGCCGTGCCCCACGACCCGGTGCCGAAGACGGCCGCCTTGACCGGTGTGCTCACTTGCCCAGCCCCTCTTCCTGTGCGGCGGCGCGGTCGTCGTCCTGGATGCCCTCGCGCAGGGCCTGCGCCCGGGTCTTGCGGCGTTGCTCGATCCGCTCGCGGCGCGGGTCGTAGGGCGTGTCGGGGGCCTTCTCGCCGCGGATCTCCTCCAGCTGGCGGGTGATGGCGGCCATGATCGCCTCGGTGGCCTCCTTGAGGAGCTCCGGGGTCATCTCCCGGTCGTAGAAGCGCTCCAGGTCCACCGGGGGTCCGGCCAGCACATGGTGGGTCTTGCGGGGGAAGATGCGGGGCTTCTTGGAGTACGGGGGCAGCAGCTCGTTGGCGCCCCACTGGGCGATCGGGATGACCGGGCACCTGGTCTGCAGGGCGACCCGCGCGGCGCCGGTCTTGCCGGTCATGGGCCAGCCGTCCGGGTCGCGGGTGAGGGTGCCCTCGGGGTAGAAGGCGACGCACTCGCCGCGCTCCACGGCCTCGATCGCGGCGCGGAAGGCGCTGAGCGCGTCCGTGCTCTCCCGGTAGACGGGGATCTGCCCGGTGCCGCGCATGGCGGCTCCGACGAATCCCTTCTTGAAAAGCTCGCTCTTCGCCAGGAATCGCGGAACGCGCCCGGTGTTGTACTGGAAATGCGCGTAGGCGAAGGGATCGATGTGCGAATTGTGGTTCACCGCGGTGATAAATCCACCCTCGGCCGGAATGTTCTCCATTCCGCGCCAGTCCCGCTTGAGCAAGAGCACCAGCGGCGGTTTGCAGATCACCGCGGCGAAGCGGTACCAGAAGCCGATTCTGCGGCGCGGCACAAGGACACCTTCCTCTAGGGCCTGGTTGGGGCCTGGACCCGGAGGCCAGGCGGGCCGCACAAGTGTCGCCCCGGGCCGCCGGTCTGTCGAGAACACGGTACGCCCCGACTCCCCGGTCACCTCAGGCCCCGGGTGACAATGGCCGCGACAAGAGAGGGACGCGACACACGTGCAGTGGACCTTGCTGGTACCCCTGAAACCGCTTGCTCAGGCCAAGAGCAGGCTGGCGGACACCGCGGACGACGGGCTGCGTCCCGGTCTCGCGCTGGCGTTCGCCCGGGACACGGTGGCGGCCGCGCTGGCCTGCCCGGCGGTGCGGGATGTGGTGGTCGTCACGGACGACGCCCTGGCCGCGCGTGAGCTGGCCGCCCAGGGGGCCGCCGTGGTCCCCGACGTGCCGCGCGGCGGGCTGAACGCCGCGCTGGCCCACGCGGCGAGCGCAGCGCGCGCTCGCGGCGCCGGAGCGCTGGCCGCCCTGAACGCCGATCTCCCCGCCCTTCGCCCGCGGGAACTGGCCCGCGTACTCGAATGCGCCGCCGCCTTTCCCCGCGCCTTTCTCGCCGATGCCGCCGGCACCGGAACGACCTTGCTGTCGGCGGCACCGGACCGCGAATTGCACCCCCTGTTCGGCCCCGATTCCCGCACCCGGCACCGCGCATCCGGAGCGGTGGAACTCCTGGCGGACCCGGTGGATTCCATGGACTCAGTGGATTCTGTACGGCAGGACGTCGACACCGGGGAGGATCTGCGGGCGGCGCTGGCACTGGGCGTGGGTCCGCACACGGCCGCGGCCGCCGCGCGGCTGCTGATGGCCGAGCAGTAGGCTTCCTGCCATGCAGGCGACCGCATACACCTTCGACCCCGCCAGCCGCAGCGGCCAGGTACTGCTGGACGACGGCACCCCGGTCCCCTTCGACGCCCCGGCCTTCGACGCGGGCGGCCTGCGCCTGCTCCGCCCCGGCCAGCGGGTCCGCATCGAAACCGAGGGCGAGGGCGAGAACCGCCGCATCACACTGGTGACCCTCCAGACGCTCTGAGCCCGGCAAGGCGTCGGACGTTACGACCACCGGCCGCGCCCCGGACGTCGGCCTGTTCGGGCCGTCCGACTCTGTTTCGCGGGCCCGTGGCACCTGTTTCCTCGGGCCGCTCGGCCCCAGTTCGCGGGAAACCGCGCGCCCATGACCTGAGCCCTGAGGCCCGGAGACCGAACCCGGGCGACCCGAGGAGGCAGCAGCCCGGCACCTGCGATACCGGGCTCGAGCGGGGCCGGGCGCCCGCGAAACCGGGCCTGAGCAACCGCCCCGAGAAGCCGATACCGAACGCCCGAAAAGCGGCCCCGGGCGGCCCGGGATGCGGAACCCGGGCACCCCCAGGAAACCGAAGCCGGGCACCCGCGAAACCAAGCCCGCGGCCCCTAGAGGACGAAGCCGGACACCCGCAAAACCGGCCCCCGCGGGGCCCGGAGGCTGCCCGAAGAGGCCGAAGCCAGCCGCCCGCGGAGCCGGGCTCCGCGCGGCCCAGGAGGCCGGCCCGGGCAGCCCGAGGGAGCCGGAGTCGGGCGGCGCGCGATGGCGAGGGGGAAGCGGCGGAGGCGCAGGAGGGGGGCGGACATGCCGCGGGCCGGGCTCCGTGGGGAGTCCGGCCCGGCGCGTGAGTACCGCTCGGCTGTGTCCGCGTCCTACTTCTTGCGGGCGGTGGTCTTCTTGGCGGTGGTCTTGCGCGCAGTCGACTTCTTGGCGGGTGCCTTCTTGGCGGTGGCCTTCTTCGCCGGGGCCTTCTTGGCAGCCGTCTTCTTCGCGGCAGTGGTCTTGGCGGTCCCCGTGGTCTTCTTCGCGGGCGCCTTCTTCGCCGTGGTCTTCTTGGCCGTCGCCTTGGTGGCGGCCTTCTTCGCCGCCGCCTTCTTGGTGGTCGCCTTCTTGGCGGCGGCCTTGGTCGTCTTCTTGGCAGCGGCCTTCTTCACGGTCGCGGAGGCGCCGCCGGAGAGGCTGCCCTTGGGCGCCTTCTTGACGGCGACCTCGCCGCCGCGCGGCAGCTTCTTCGAGCCGCTCACCAGGTCCTTGAAGCCCTGGCCCGCACGGAAGCGCGGAACCGAGGTCTTCTTGACCCGAACCCGCTCGCCCGTCTGGGGGTTCCGGGCGTAGCGGGCCGGACGGTCGACCTTCTCGAACGAACCGAAGCCGGTGACCGAGACCCGCTCACCCGCGACCACCGCGCGGACGATGGCGTCCAGGACATGGTCGACAGCATCGGCGGCCTGCTGGCGGCCGCCCAACTTGTCGGCAATCGCTTCTACGAGCTGCGCCTTGTTCACGTCTTCCCCTTCGGAGACATCGCCAGAACGAAAGTGTTCAAGCTTTTTCGCACGTTAGGCAGATATATACCGCAAATCAAACACGAAACGGGCTAATCACCCTTGTGCCGCAACGAACTCGACTGTCTCGACTGGTTCAGCGTTCCGCTCCGGGGAATCGCCCCTCGTCCAGGTCCGCGTTGAACCGCTCCAGACGCCTTGCCGCACCGGCGAGATCGTGCTTGGCCGCGGCCGTAATGACCAGCAGCTTCCGGGTCAGCGCCATCCGTACGCCCTCCGGGACTTGCAGTGCGCGCACTCGGGAGTGCGCTTGTTTGAGCCGGACCGCGACCGCCGTATAGAGCTCGAGTTGGCCGTCGTGTTCCATGCACAGATTGTGCCATCTGGGGTGAGTTGTCGCCTGCGCAGGGGGCAACTGCCGCCTCGGACGGCCCGGTCGGGCACGGCCGCCGGTCGCGGTCCGGTGACTCGTTTACCCGCCTAATCACCTTCATAACGTGGGAAGTTGAGGTCTGGCGAGGCGGCGCGCGGGGGGATCCGGGCAGCGAAAAGCCCGTACCCCCGATCAGGCCGATCGGGGGTACGGGCGGGGTGTCGCGGTGGCCGAAAGTCGACCCGTAACGGGGACTTCGGCGCTCGGCGGGTGCCGGACCGCCGGGGCGGCCGGCGCCGGAGCGGTCAGACCGTGAGGGTGCGCGGCTTGAAGGACGGGCGCTTCGCCTCGTACGCGGCGATGTCCGCCTCGTTCTGCAGCGTGATGGAGATGTCGTCCAGCCCGTTCAGCAGCCGCCAGCGGGAGTTCTCGTCCAGCTCGAAGGAGACGGTGATGCCCTCGGCGCGCACCTCACGCGCCTCGAGGTCGACGGTGATCTCGGCCTGCGGGTCCTTCTCGGTGAGCTCCCACAGCGCGTCCACGACCGGCTGCTCCAGCACGACCGTGAGCAGGCCGTTCTTCAGCGAGTTGCCGCGGAAGATGTCGGCGAAGCGGGAGGAGATCACGGCCTTGAAGCCGTAGTTCTGCAGCGCCCAGACGGCGTGCTCGCGGGAGGAGCCGGTGCCGAAGTCGGGGCCTGCGACCAGCACGGTGGCGCCCTGGCGCTCGGGCCGGTTGAGCACGAACTCCGGGTCCTTGCGCCAGGCCTCGAACAGCCCGTCCTCGAACCCGTCCCGCGTGACCTTCTTGAGCCAGTGGGCGGGGATGATCTGGTCGGTGTCGACGTTGGAGCGGCGCAGCGGCACGGCCCGGCCGGTGTGGGTGGTGAATGCTTCCATGACTGATCAGACTCCAGCGGGCGCGGCGGTCTCGGACAGGTCGGCGGGCGAGGCCAGGTGGCCCAGCACGGCGGTGGCGGCCGCCACCTGCGGCGACACCAGATGCGTGCGGCCGCCCTTGCCCTGCCGGCCCTCGAAGTTGCGGTTGGAGGTGGAGGCGGAGCGCTCGCCGGGGGCCAGCTGGTCGGGGTTCATGCCCAGGCACATGGAACAGCCGGCGTGCCGCCATTCGGCGCCGGCCTCCTTGAAGACCACGTCCAGGCCCTCGGAGACGGCCTGCAGACCCACCCGCGCGGAGCCGGGGACGACCAGCATGCGTACGCCGTCGGCGACTTTGCGGCCCTTGAGGATCTCCGCGGCGGCGCGCAGGTCCTCGATGCGGCCGTTGGTGCAGGAGCCTACGAAGACGGTGTCCACCTTGATGGAGCGCAGCGGCTGGCCGGGCTCCAACCCCATGTATTCCAGGGCCTTTTCGGCGGCCAGGCGCTCCGAGGCGTCCTCGTACGAGGCAGGGTCGGGGACGGAGGACGAAAGCGGTGCGCCCTGGCCCGGGTTGGTGCCCCAGGTGACGAACGGCGACAGTTCGGCGGCGTCGATGACGACCTCGGCGTCGAACTCGGCGTCGTCGTCGGTGCGCAGCGTCCTCCAGTACTCCACGGCCGCGTCCCAGTCGGCGCCCTGGGGGGCGTGCGGGCGGTCCTTGAGGTAGGCGAACGTGGTCTCGTCGGGGGCGATCATGCCCGCGCGGGCACCGGCCTCGATCGACATGTTGCAGATGGTCATGCGGGCCTCCATCGAGAGCTTCTCGATGGCGGAGCCGCGGTACTCCAGGATGTAGCCCTGGCCGCCGCCGGTGCCGATCCGCGCGATGATCGCCAGGATCAGGTCCTTGGCGGTGACGCCCTCGGGCAGCTCACCGTTGACGGTGATCGCCATGGTCTTCGGGCGGGCCATCGGCAGCGTCTGGGTGGCCAGCACGTGCTCCACCTGCGAGGTGCCGATGCCGAACGCCAGCGCGCCGAAGGCGCCGTGCGTGGAGGTGTGCGAGTCGCCGCAGACGACCGTCATGCCCGGCTGGGTCAGGCCCAGCTGCGGGCCCACCACGTGCACCACGCCCTGCTCGACGTCGCCCAGCGGGTGCAGGCGCACGCCGAACTCCGCGCAGTTCTTGCGCAGCGTCTCCAGCTGGGCGCGGGAGACCGGGTCGGCGATCGGCTTGTCGATGTCGAGGGTCGGGGTGTTGTGATCCTCGGTGGCGATGGTCAGGTCGAGCCGCCGCACCCGGCGACCGCTCTTGCGAAGACCGTCGAAGGCCTGCGGGCTGGTCACCTCGTGCAGCAGGTGCAGATCGATGTAGAGGAGGTCGGGCTCGCCCTCGGCGCGCCGGACGACATGGTCGTCCCAGACCTTCTCCGCGAGTGTCCTACCCATCGCTTTCCCTCCGGCCGGCAACGGCGCCGACCCAACTAGAGATCTTGAGGAGACGGCGCCCGCACCCCTGACTCCGGGCGTCCGCCGCCGGGCCCTTGTGTCCACGGGCCGGTGTGACTTCGTGATTCCAGAGTGGCGTGTTCCACGGAAAATTGAACTTGCGTTTCACAGAGTGAGACGCAAGTATCGTTGCATGGACAACAGTAGCGGCGTCGGCGTTCTGGACAAGGCGGCACTCGTCCTGAGCGCTCTGGAGTCCGGTCCGGCCACCCTCGCGGGTCTGGTCGGGGCGACCGGACTGGCACGACCCACGGCCCACCGCCTGGCCGTGGCGCTGGAACACCACCGGATGGTGGCTCGCGACATGCAGGGCCGGTTCATCCTCGGCCCGCGCCTGGCCGAACTGGCCGCGGCGGCGGGCGAGGACCGGCTGCTCGCCGCGGCCGGACCGGTGCTCACCCACCTCCGCGACGTCACCGGCGAGAGCGCCCAGCTCTACCGCCGGCAGGGCGACATGCGCATCTGCGTCGCGGCGGCGGAGCGGCTGTCGGGCCTTCGGGACACGGTCCCGGTGGGTTCCACGCTGACCATGAAGGCCGGTTCCTCGGCGCAGATCCTGCTCGCCTGGGAGGAGCCGGAGCGGCTGCACCGCGGCCTGCAGGGCGCCCGTTTCACGGCGACCGCCCTGTCCGGTGTGCGCCGCCGCGGCTGGGCCCAGTCGATCGGTGAGCGGGAGCCGGGCGTGGCGTCCGTCTCCGCGCCGGTGCGCGGCCCCTCCAACCGCGTGGTGGCCGCCGTGTCGGTGTCCGGCCCCATCGAGCGCCTGACGCGTCACCCGGGCCGTATGCACGCCCAGGCGGTCATCGACGCCGCCGCCCGGCTCTCCGAGGCACTGCGCCGTTCCTGAGCCTCCTGAAGTCCCTGCTTCTGTCCCTGCCACTCAGCGTCCGGGGGCGGGGCCGCCTCAACGCCGCGGCGGCTCCGCCCCCGTTGTCCTGCACCCCACGTGGCCGCGGACCTTCGCCTTGCGCTACCTGCTGTTGATGACCAGCCACGCTCTGTGATGCACCATGTCCGGGGCGTGCACACAGGGACGCGCCGAACAGATGGCGCCATACGCGGAGTTGCTGCACCAGACGGCCCGGCGTGATCCGCACTGCATGGAGACCCCGCCGCAGCGGCGGATGTTCCAGCCATCGAGTGACACCGCGTGTGCGGCCCATGCACGCCGAGTGAACGCCGAAGGGGCCCCCGCCGAAGCGGAGGCCCCTGGGGACTCGTACCCCCGACCGGATTCGAACCGGCGCTACCGCCTTGAGAGGGCGGCGTGCTAGGCCGCTACACAACGGGGGCGTGGACTCTGCGTTTCCGCAGGTCCGAGCTGGTCTACCTGGACTCGAACCAAGACTAACTGAACCAGAATCAGTCGTGCTGCCAATTACACCATAGACCAATGTGGTTTAGACCAGTCAGTACCCCCGACCGGATTCGAACCGGCGCTACCGCCTTGAGAGGGCGGCGTGCTAGGCCGCTACACAACGGGGGCCCTAGCGATCCTGCATCGGTAACGGTGGGAGCTACCCGAACCATTCCCGCGGGAAGGATCTGTACCCCCGACCGGATTCGAACCGGCGCTACTGCCTTGAGAGGGCAGCGTGCTAGGCCGCTACACAACGGGGGCTTGCGGATGATGATCCGCGGGTGCAGATGAGCTCTGCGAGCTGGCCTACCTGGACTCGAACCAAGACTAACTGAACCAGAATCAGTCGTGCTGCCAATTACACCATAGGCCACTGGAACGCAAGCCCCGGAGGGGTTCTTGTTCTAGTTCCGCGCCCCGGGTCCGGGGCCTGTCGGCCCGCTTCCCGCGGCGCAGGAAGAACATTACCTGAAGGAGCGCGGCGGTCCAAAACGAGTATCGCCGCAAAGGAGCGCCGGGAGTTCGGCGAGGGAGGCGATCCGGCGCGGACCCCCGGGCGGGTCGACGGCGGCCCGGCCGCCGGTGCGGTCGATCCACACCGACAGCAGCCCGGCCCCGGCGGCGCCCCGCCCGTCGATCTCCGGGTGGTCACCGACGTACGCCACCTGCTCCGGGGGCAGCGACAGCGCCTCGCAGGCGGCCAGGAACGCCCCGGGCTCGGGCTTGGAGACGCCCAGCTCGGCGGCGCACAGAATGGCCTCGAAACGGTCGTGCACGCCCAGCACGCGCAGCTTGCGGTCCTGGACCGGCAGGCTGGAGTTGGACAGCACGGCGTGCCGGTGGGTGGCCGCCAGGGCGTCCAGCACGGGCAGTACGTCGGGGAAGAGGCTCCAGGCGGCCTCGTAGTGGACCAGGTAGCGGCCGAACCAGTCGTCGGCCTCCTGGTCGGTCAGCTCCCGGCCGAGGAAGACCCGGGTGCGGTCGCGCCGCTGCGTGACGAAGTCCACCTCGCCCGCGGCGAAGCGGGCCCACTGGGCGTCGGTGATCTCCCGCCACAGCGCCAGCGCCTCCTCGGCGGAGCCGTACCGGGCGAGCAGCCCCTCGGCCAGCAGATGGGCGCGCAGGCCCTCCCGGTCGGCGGTGGTGTAGTCGAAGAGGGTGTCGTCCACGTCCCACACGACGGCTCGGATGCCCATGCGGGAGACGGTACCCGTCAGCGCCGAGGGGCGGCTCCCGGACCACCGGGAACCGCCCCTCCAAGCAGGCGACAGCAGAGGATCGGGCCGTCAGGCGGTGAGCTTCGCCAGCGCCGCGTCGATCCTGGCCAGCGACTTCTCCTTGCCCAGGACCTGGAGGGACTCGAAGAGCGGCAGGCCGACCGTGCGGCCGGTGACGGCGACCCGGACCGGGGCCTGCGCCTTGCCGAGCTTGAGGCCGTGCGCCTCGCCGGCGGCCAGGACGGCCTCCTTCAGGGACTCCGGGGAGCTCCAGTCGGCGGCCTCCAGCTTCTCCCGGGCGGTGCGCAGCAGGGCGTCGCTGCCCTCCTTCATCGCCTTGTTCCAGCTGGCCTCGTCGAAGACCGGCTCGGGCAGGAAGAGGAAGTCGACGTTGTCGGTGATCTCCGACAGCACCTTCACCCGGGTCTGCGCGTGCGGGGCGATGGCCTGCCACTTCTCCTCGTCGAAGGCCTCCGGCGCCCAGGGGGCGTGCGGGGCCTGCAGCCAGGGGCGGCAGCGCTCGGCGAAGTCCTTCACGTCCAGCATGCGGATGTGGTCGCCGTTGATCGCCTCGCACTTCTTCAGGTCGAAGCGGGCCGGGTTGGGCTGCACGTCGGTGACGTCGAAGGCCGCGACCATCTCGTCCAGGGTGAAGACATCCCGGTCGGGAGCGAGGGACCAGCCGAGCAGGGAGAGGTAGTTGAGCAGGCCCTCGGGGAGGAAGCCGCGCTCGCGGTAGAGGTTGAGCGAGGACTGCGGGTCGCGCTTGGAGAGCTTCTTGTTGCCCTCGCCCATCACGTACGGCAGGTGGGCGAAGCGGGGGATCTCCTTGGCGACGCCCAGCTCGATCAGCGCCCGGTACAGGGCGATCTGCCGCGGGGTGGAGGAGAGCAGGTCCTCGCCGCGCAGGACGTGGGTGATCTCCATCAGGGCGTCGTCGACCGGGTTGACCAGCGTGTACAGCGGGGCGCCGTTGGCCCGGACGATGCCGTAGTCGGGGACGTTCTCCGGGGTGAAGGTCAGCTCGCCGCGGACCAGGTCGGTGAAGGTGATCGCCTCGTCGGGCATCCGGAAGCGGACGATCGGGGTGCGGCCCTGGGCCTTGTACTCCTCGACCTGGGCGGCGGTCAGCTCGCGGCAGTGGCCGTCGTAGCCGGAGGGCCGGCCGGCGGCGCGGGCGGCCTCGCGGCGGGTGTCCAGCTCCTCCTGGGAGCAGTAGCAGTGGTAGGCGTGGCCGGCGTCGAGCAGCTTCTGGGCGACGTCGCGGTAGATGTCCATGCGCTGCGACTGGCGGTAGGGCGCGTGCGGGCCGCCGACCTCGGGGCCCTCGTCCCAGTCCAGGCCCAGCCAGCGCATCGCGTCGAGCAGCTGGCTGTAGGACTCCTCGGAGTCGCGGGCCGCGTCGGTGTCCTCGATGCGGAAGACCAGGGTGCCCTGGTGGTGCTTGGCGTACGCCCAGTTGAACAGGGCGGTGCGGACCAGGCCCACATGGGGGTTACCGGTCGGTGAGGGGCAGAAACGGACGCGTACTGGTGCGCTAGCCACGCTTGACAACCTTGTTGGTGAGAGTGCCGATGCCTTCGATGGTGACGGCGACCTCGTCGCCGACGTTGAGCGGGCCGACCCCGGCGGGGGTGCCCGTGAGGATGACGTCGCCGGGCAGCAGCGTCATGGCCTCGGAGATGTTGACGATCAGATCCTCGATGGAGTGGATCATCTCGCTGGTGCGGCCGAGCTGGCGCTGCTCGCCGTTGACGGTGAGCTGCACGGTCAGGTCGGAGGCGGCCTTCAGGTCCAGGCCGGTCTCCACCCAGGGGCCCAGCGGGCAGGCCGTGTCGAAGCCCTTGGCCCGGGCCCACTGCTTCTCCCGCCGCTGGACGTCGCGTGCGGTGACGTCGTTGGCGCAGGTGTAGCCGAAGATCACGTCGGCGACGCGCTCGCGCGGGACCTCCCGGCACATCCGGCCGATGACCACGGCCAGCTCGGCCTCGTGGTGCACCTCCTGGGAGAAGGAGGGGTACTGGATCTCGTCCCCGTGGCCGATCACGGAGGTCGCCGGCTTGAAGAAGGCGAACGGGGCCTCGGGGACCTCGTTGCCCAGCTCGCGGGCGTGCTCGGCGTAGTTGCGGCCGAAGGCGACGACCTTGTTGGGGAGCACCGGGGGCAGCAGCCTGACCTTGCTCACCGGGACCTTGGTGCCGGAGAGCTCGAAGTCCGCGAACGGGATGCCCTTGATGATGTCCAGGACGAGCTCGTCCTGCCGGTCGCCTTCGACCGCGCCGAAGGCGACGTTCCCGTCGATGGAGAATCTGGCGATGCGCACGGGATGCTTGGCCCCTTGACTGATGCGGCTGGAGTCTGACGCTCCAGGCTAGCGCGGCGGCGCGCTCCGGCCTCGACCATTACCGGCGCGGGAGCCGCGGGGCGCATGATGAAGGGGCGCCCGGTGGTGGCCGGGCGCCCCTTGAGCAATCGGTCGCCGGTGGGCGTACTGACTGGTGTCAGTTCGCGGCACCCGCCGTGACCGGGATCTCCGTGAGGATGGTGCGCTTGGGGTTCGCTGTCTGGGTCGGGAGTTCGACGGGGTGCTCCTTCTGGACCGGCGCCTGCAGTTCCTCGGTGTCCTCGAGGTGTGCCAGCGTCGTGCGCCGCGGGTTGGCGATCTTGTGGAACATCATCGTCGTCTTCACTGTTGACTTGACCCTGTCCTCTGTGTCCTTGGTGCGGTTACAGATGCATCCATCTTGTAAAGCGTCAGGCTAAACATTCAATTCCGTACGGACGGCGCCGGACAGCCATGATCGGCGTGTGAGTTTCCTCACGAATCGATAGACAAACCGGTCAATCCGGCACCCTCCCCTGCCCTCCGGAATCGGACATTGCACCCCTGAACCCGTCATTCCGCTCCTGATCATCGCGACTGGGACACCCGCGCGACGCCCTGACGGCCAGGTGAAGTTGCCCTCGTCTGCCCATTTTGCCCCAAGTTTCCCCTCACGTCAGGTGACTGCACCCTCACTCCTCGTCACGTGTGTCACGGCCTCGTCCACGGGCCTTGTTGGAGATCCGGCACTGTGCTGGAATTCCACGGACCGCCGCAGGATCGAGCCGGCGCACAGGGGGCGCACAGACGCGCCGAAGTGGCGGCGAGAAGGGGGAGCCAGCGCCGGTCATCCACGACCATCACGGGGGCGCTTTCAGGGCGCCCCCTGACGCCGACACCGTGCCTCGCCGTTCACCCGGCAAGGCGCCTGGTCCAGAGGTTGCGACGCTAGTGCAGGGACGTTTCAAGAGGGATGGCAGCGCTTCGGCCGAGCCGGAGCACGGCGGGACTGGCCCGATGGCCGTCAGCTCCTCGCCCCAGCACGCCCAGAACCAGGGCCCGGCCGGCTCAGGTGACGGCGGCGATCGCGCGGGCCGCCCCGGCGGCGCCGCGCCCGCGGGCGCTCCGGGCCCGGCTCCGGCCGTTCCTCCCCGGCCGCCGAAGGGCCCGACCGGTCCGGGCTCGCGAATAGCCCTGCGCAACTGGCGGATCTCCACCCGTCTGGTGTCCCTGCTCGCCCTCCCCGTGGTCGCGGCCACCTCGCTGGGCGCCCTGCGCATCAACGAGTCGATGAACGACATCCAGCAGCTCGACAACATGAAGCTGCTGACGGACATGACCAAGCAGGCCACCGAGCTGGCCCTCGCCCTCCAGGAGGAGCGCGACCAGTCGGCCGGCCCGCTGGCGCACAACGGCAACGCCACCGACTTCACGGTCAAGGGTCTGCGCGAGAAGACCGACCGGGCGATGAAGAACTTCGTCGACTCCACCGAGGAGGTCGACGACGCCGACAAGGACGGCGAGCTCAGCGGTGTCCGCGAGAAGCTGGTCCAGGTCGCCAGCGACCTGCAGCAGATCGAGAAGGTCCGCAAGACGGCCTACGGCCAGAAGAACAACTCCACGCAGACGATCGAGGCGTACCACCGCCTGATCGAGAACCTGATCGACCTCTCGCAGGACATGGCGGAGGCGACCAGCAACCCCGACATGATCAAGCGCACCCGTGCGCTGGCGTCGTTCTCCACCGCGAAGGAGTACGCCTCCATCCAGCGCGCTGCCATCGCGGCTGCGCTGCCGGCCAGCAACAACACCACCGGCAAGCTCTCCGAGAACGACCGCCTCTACGCCGAGGGTGCGCGCAACAGCGAGAAGTCCGAGCTGGACGCCTTCAAGAGCATCTACGGCGAGGACCGCGCCGCCGAGCTGCTGGCGCCGGTCACGGACGGCAACATCACCATCAAGGCGACCGACAAGTACGCCGGCCGTGCCCTGGTCTCCGCCGACGGTCTGGCCGCGGCGGGCAAGCGCTCCTACCGCGACTGGCTGGACGACAGCTCCACCAAGATCCAGCAGATGAAGTTCATCGAGCACACGCTGCTCGAGGAGATGGAGCAGAAGGCCCGCGAGCTGCGCAACGCCACCGAGCGCGACGCGATCATCTCCGGTGCCCTGATCCTGCTGGTGCTGGGCGTGTCGCTGGTCGGCGCCTTCGTGGTGGCCCGCTCCATGATCCGCTCGCTGCGCCGCCTGGAGGAGACCGCCACCAAGGTCGCCCAGGAACGCCTGCCCGAGCTGGTCAAGCAGCTCTCCGAGTCCGACCCGCAGGACGTCGACACGTCCGTGGAGTCGGTCGGTGTGCACTCCCGCGACGAGATCGGCCGGGTGGCCGCGGCCTTCGACGACGTGCACCGCGAGGCGGTCCGCCTCGCCGCCGAGCAGGCCCTGCTGCGGGGCAACGTCAACGCGATGTTCACCAACCTCTCGCGCCGCTCCCAGGGTCTGATCCAGCGCCAGCTGTCGCTGATCTCCGAGCTGGAGTCCCGCGAGGCCGACCCGGACCAGCTGTCCTCGCTGTTCAAGCTGGACCACCTGGCCACGCGTATGCGCCGTAACGGTGAGAACCTGCTGGTTCTCGCGGGTGAGGAGCCGGGCCGCCGGTGGACCCGCCCGGTCCCGCTGGTCGACGTGCTGCGTGCTGCCGCCTCCGAGGTGGAGCAGTACGAGCGCATCGAGCTGGCCGCCGTGCCGTCCACCGAGGTGGCCGGCCGCGTGGTCAACGACCTCGTGCACCTGCTCGCCGAGCTGCTGGAGAACGCCACCTCGTTCTCCTCGCCGCAGACCAAGGTCAAGGTCACCGGTCACGCCCTGCCCGACGGCCGGGTGCTGATCGAGATCCACGACACCGGTATCGGTCTGTCGCCGGAGGACCTGGCGGCGATCAACGAGCGGCTCGCCTCGCCGCCCACCGTGGACGTGTCGGTCTCCCGCCGCATGGGTCTGTTCGTGGTCGGCCGTCTGTCGCAGCGCCACGGCATCCGCATCCAGCTGCGCCCCTCCGACTCCGGCGGTACGACCGCGCTGGTCATGCTGCCCGTCGACGTCGCCCAGGGCGGCAAGAAGCCGCAGGGCAAGCCCGGTCAGCCCGGTGGCGGTGGCGGCCCCGCCGCCGCGCAGGCCGCCGCCGGTGCCGCGGCCGCTCGGCGTGCCGCCTCGGGCGGTCAGTCCTCCGCGGGTGCCCTGGGCGCCGGTGCGCCCGGCGGGCGCCTCGGCCCGGGCCAGGG
>NZ_BAAAIZ010000079.1:10713-24869 GCF_039526425.1 Streptomyces thermospinosisporus | reverse complement strand
GCATCAACCGCTGAACGGTGCAGCGTGCCACGAGGACGCCCTCGCGCCGCAGCGCATGGGTGATCCTGCGGACACCGTAGGTGCCGCCGGAGGCGGCATGGACCTGCTCGATCAGCGGCATCAGCTGCTCGTCGCGCAACCGGCGGGCCGACTTCGGCCGCCTCTTGCGCGCGTAGTACGCCGACTCCGACAGCCCCAGCACCCGGAAGGCGAACCCGACCCCGAGACCCTTGTCCTTGAGGTGCTCGATCACTCCCCCACAGGGGGTACCCCCAGCTCGGCCTCGTCCGGGGACGGTCGAGTTCGGCCGCAAAAAACGCGCTCGCGGCCTTCAGAATCTCATTCGCCCGCCTCAACTCCGCGTTCTCCCGGCGGAGCTGCCTCAGCTCTTCCCGCTCGGCGGTGGTCAGCCGGTCGTCGCGTTCACCGGCGTCTGCCTCGGCCTGGCGGACCCAGCTGCGCAGAGCTTCTTTGTGGATGCCCAGGTCCCTGGCGACGTGCGCGATCGGCCGGCCGGTCGTGCCGACCTCCCGGACAGCCCGCTCACGGAGCTCGTCCGGGTATTCACGTGGTGCTGGCACTGCTCGTGGTTCTCCTTCGGGCCAGGATCATAAACCTGGCTTCAGGGACTCCACGAAACCGGGATCAGCTCAGGTGAGCACGCCCGGAGATGGCACTGGCGCGCTTCAGGCTCTCGCCGTCGCCGCCGTCGGGGCGCTGTGGGCATGCCTCCGCGCGCCTCGGTAGACGCGGATGTCGACCAAGGCTTCGTGAACCAGGTCCTCGAACATGAGTCGGCCAGCTTCACCCCGACCTACGCCTCCTGGGCCAACCCGATCGAGGCTCACTCCAGCCCGCTGCGGCAGTTCACCCTCGCCAACTCGCACACCGCAGCCACCCCGCGCAAACCCACGCCCTGCACCGCTACCTGCGCTGGCGCAACGCCAACGCCCACCACCCAGACGTCCTCGCCGCCCAGCGCAAGGAACGCGCCCGCATCCGCAGCGAGAAGGGCATCCGCTGGGGCGGACGCCCACCCGCAGCCGCCGCCTGAACCCGTGAAACTACGCGGTCACAGCACTAGCTGCCGGTCTGTCAGCCGGTGTCCGCCTGCGTCGGTGATGATGAGGTTCCACGCCACGCCGTCACCGTCGTCACCGTCCCACCAGGTCGCGAACGTGTCGGCTAGGCGTCGTGCGGCGCCGGTCGCGTCGGCGGTGGAGTATGTGGTGGACAACTCGACGTCGTACTCGCCTCTGCCGAGGTGAACGAGGGTGACCCGCTCAACATGGCGAGCGGTGTCGGTGGCGCCATTGTCCGTGGCCCAGTCGCGGAAGCGGCCACGCAGGTCGGGCGCGTTCTCGCGACGGGTAATGGGGGTGCTCGGCGGACGGGGAGCGCTGTTACCGGCGCCCTGTTTGCAACCCAGTACCCATGCTCCGCGGTCCCGGGCCACCAGCGCCGACGGCATTGCCGTCAGCGAGCGCCGTACGCACCCACCGTTTACCTCGCGGACGGCCCCTCCTTTGCCACCTTCGTCGTAGAGGCGCTTGCCCGCTATATATCCGGCCTCGAAAGCTGCCGCGTAATCGGGAGCGGATGAAGACGCGGATTCGGTCGTGGTCGGGGCGGACAAGGAGGGCGCCGACGGGTGTGCGGAAGCGGAGGGGGATGTCGAATCGGACGGGCCGGAGCACGCGGCCAGCATCAGGCACAGTCCTGCGGCCAGGGTGAGCATCACGGTCGCCCGTAAGGGCCGGCCGAGCCGGGTGCGAGCGCAGTGCGGTGTCTCCATGCCCAGTCAGATGGTGATCGCGACAGTTTGGTTGCCCATCGCTACGCAAAGCGATCTCTCGCACACGTACGTGATATTCCCCCGCGTGGGCCGCTCCGACGCCCTCCCATCCACCAGCCGAGTCCTCGTCTGCTCCTACTCCGACAGTTACGGAGTCGGACTCCGCCACCCCTCCCGCTCCAACGTCCGCACCATCCTCTCCATTGTCCCCACCGGCCTCCGGCGACGCTGACACGACCATCTCACCCACACCGACGGCCAGCCCCTCGGCGAGCAGCCGCGCAGACGATGACGCCACCGCCCTGGAGCAGTACTGGACCCCCGAGCGCATGGCCGACGCCGTACCCGTCGAGGAGGAGCAGGAACGCACGACGCGGACGTCCAGCAGCGCGCGCAAGGGCGTGCAGACCTCGCCATCGCACTACTTCGAGGGCATCAAGGAAGTCGGCACGTTCTACTGGGACGAGCGCCGGTCCTCATGATCATCTGGCTTCGACACCACAATGATCACGAACCCCCGTGCCTGCTCTGCTGCCCGCCCCTACCGGCTGATCGCCAACCCTCCACGCAATCACGGAACTTGATGGAGCCCTGCGTCTGATCTACACCCGCTATCTGAACCCCCTGCCCACCCCCGCCGCCCTCACCCCGTCCGAGGCCCGCCACATGCTCACCCCCGCACTGCAGGCAGCCCTGGCCCCGAGACCGCCCCGCACGACAGCAGCGACAGGGCGCATCCGCCGAAGCGCACGGGGCTCCTCCGCCCGGCCGTGAGTCTCAGAGGAAGTCGGCGGCCTCCAGTTCGAAGCCGAACGGGTCAGGGAGGGGCAGAGGCTTGCCGAAGGGGCGGGTGCAGAGCTGGCGGTAGTCGGCGTTCTCCGGGTCGCTGAAGAGCGTGACCGAGGAGGCTTCGCGGTCGACGAGGAGGTAGAGGGGAATGCGGCTGCGGGCGTAGCAGCGACGCTTGGCCTCACGGTCGGCCCGCGGCTTGGTGGAAGTCACCTCCAGCACCATGGCGACGCCGTCACAGGGCATCCAGGGGTCGGCACCCCGGTAGAGCCGGAGCTTCCGGGGAGCAAACGTGCCGTCCGGGATCACGTGATCCTCGGGGCAGCCTTCCCCGCTCTGCAACCGCAGCCCCTTGTTGCCGGAGAACTGCATGTCGGACCGGGACTTCCTGACCACCTGGCTCATGATCAGTTCGATGTAGTCCTCGTGGTCCCCGTCCGGCGGCGGTGTCACTACGATCTCCCCCTCGATCAGCTCCGCCCGGAAGCCCTCCGGGGTGTCCAGGGCGAGAAACCCCTCCAGCAGGACGTCCGCCTGGGAGACCGGCTCGTGAGCCATGGCCGTCATGTCACGCCCCTCCTTCGGTCGCTCGCCAGACTGGGGCATCGGCTGATCACCTGTCCGTGACATCGGGAACCGTTCCCTCGATCGTGGCACAGCATCAGGCACGCCGTCGGGCTTCAGCGGGCCGACGAGTCACTCGGTTGACCCTGCCGCAACGTCAACGTTTCTACTGAGGGCATGCGGATCGGAGAGCTGGCTGCTGTGGTCGGGGTGACCACGCGGGCCGTGCGGCACTACCACCACCTGGGGCTGCTGCCGGAGCCGGAGCGGCGGAGCAACGGGTATCGGGACTACACGCTGCGGCACGCGGTGCTGCTGGCACGGATCCGGCGGCTGACCGAGCTGGGGCTAGGGCTCGCCGAGGTGCGGGACGTGCTCGCGGAGGACGCCGGGAAGGACCTCGTCGAGGTGCTGACGGAGCTGGACGAGGATCTGGCCCGGCAGGAGGAGGCGATCCGGGAGCGGCGGACGCGGCTGCGGGCGCTGCTGGAGTCGGAGGGCGAGGTGCAGGCGGAGGGGCCGGTCTCGGCCGAGCTCGCCGCGCTGTTCCGGGACATGGGGGATCTGGGCGGCTCGCCGATGGCCGCCAAGGACCGGGAGATCCTGGCGTTGATCGAGGCCACCGCGCCGGAGGAGGAGCGGGGGCGGCTGGTGGGGGTGCTGACCGGTGCGCTGAGCACGCCGGAGGCGGTGGAGCGGGCGGCGGACGCGTACGCGCTGCTGGATGCGCTCGCCGAGGCCGAGCCGGACGACCCGCGGGTGGAGGAGGCGGCACGGCAGCTGGCCGCGTGTGTGCCCGCGGGGCTGGTGCCGGAGGGGGCGGGGATCACCGGCGAGGAGACGGGCGGGCACGGGAGTTTTCTGCGGGCCTTCTTCGCGGACTTCCCGCCGGCCCAGGCGGAGGCGATCCGGCGCGCGCTGCGGATCGTGCAGGAGGGGCAAGACCAACGAGAAGAAGGGGTGGGTCGGGGATGAGGGTGCTGAGCTCGGCTTGGGGGCTGGTGCGGCATGAGGCGCGGTTGCTGGTGAGTCTGGGGTTGTGGGTGGCGCGGCGGACGCACGGCACCGCGGGCGGGACGGCGTTCGGGTACAGCCGGGGGCAGGGGGCGTTGATGTTCGGCTTCGCCTTCGTGTGCGTGGTCGAGACGGTCGCGATGGTCTACCTGCTGCGGGACTGGCCGGTCGTGGAGCGGGCGGTGTTCGTGCTGGACGTGTACGGCGTCGTGATCGTCGTCGGCGTGCATGCCGCGTGCGTGGTGCGGCCGCATGTGCTGTACCCGGGCGCGCTGCGGGTGCGCCGCGCCGGTCATGTGGATGTGAGGGTGCCGCTGGAGCGGATCGCCTCGGTACGGCGCGAGCTGCGGACCACGCACGAGCGGGCCAAGGGCGAGCTGAATCTGCCGGTGGCCGCGCAGACCACGGTGACGATCGAGCTGAGCGAGCCCGTCACCCATGTCACCCTGCTGGGCCGCCGCAGGCCGGTCCGGGTGCTGCGTCTCCATGCCGACGACTCCACGGCGCTGGTGAGGGCCCTCACGCAGGAGCAGCGCGCGGTCGCCTGAACGGCGGGCCGTACCCTGTCCGGAGCGCTATCCGAAGGAGTACGTGTGCTTGTCCTGCTGCCGCCGTCCGAGGGCAAGGCCGCTTCCGGCCGCGGTGCCCCGCTGAAGCTGGAGTCGCTGTCGCTGCCGGGGCTGAACGAGGCCCGGGAGGCCGTGCTCACCGAGCTGGTGGACCTCTGCTGCGGTGACGAGGACAAGGCGCGGGAGGTGCTCGGCCTGAGCGAGGGGCTGCGGGCCGAGGTCGCGAAGAACGCCGGACTGCGCACCGCCGGCGCCCGGCCCGCCGGGGAGATCTACACCGGCGTGCTGTACGACGCCCTGGACCTGGCCTCGCTGGACACGGCGGCCAAGCGCCGGGCGGGGCGGCAGCTGCTGGTGTTCTCGGGGCTGTGGGGTGCCGTCCGCATCACGGACCGGATCCCCTCCTACCGCTGCTCGATGGGCGTCAAGCTGCCCGGTCTCGGGGCGCTGGGTGCGCACTGGCGTGCGCCGATGGCGGCCGTGCTGCCGGAGGCGGCCGGGGACGGTCTGGTGCTGGATCTGCGGTCGTCCGCGTATGCGGCGGCGTGGAAGCCGAAGGGCGAGCTGGCCGGGCGGACGGCGACGGTACGGGTGCTGCATGCGCCGACCCGGAAGGTGGTCAGCCACTTCAACAAGGCGACCAAGGGGCGGATCGTACGGAGCCTGCTGACGTCCGGTGCCGCGCCGGAGGGTCCGGAGGAGCTGGTGACGGTGCTGCGGGACCTCGGGTTCGTGGTGGAGGCGGAGGCTCCGGGGCGGGGCGGGAAGCCCTGGACGCTGGACGTGCTGGTGGACGATGTTCACTGACAGCCACATAAGAGAGTGCGTTGCATTTTATGCAACGGGCTTTGCGGAGAGTGCAGCGGCGGGGGCAGGATGAGGGCATGAGCTCGCCGCTGCCTGCCTCCGTGCTGGATCTCGCCCCTGTCCTGCCCGTCGTCGTGATCGAGGACGCCGCCGACGCCGTGCCCCTGGCGCGGGCGTTGGTAGCAGGAGGGCTGCCGGCGATCGAGGTGACCCTGCGGACGCCGGCCGCGCCGGCCGCGCTGCGGGCGATCGCCGGTGAGGTGCCGGACGCGGTGGTCGGGGCGGGCACGGTGATCACGCCGGAGCAGGTGCGCGAGGCGGTGGACGCCGGGGCTCGCTTCCTGGTGAGCCCGGGGTGGACGGACCGGCTGCTGGAGGCGATGCGGGGGTCGGGGGTGCCGTTCCTGCCCGGGGTGTCCACGGCCTCGGAGGTGGTGGCGCTGCTGGAGCGCGGGGTACGGGAGATGAAGTTCTTCCCGGCGCAGGCGGCGGGCGGCACGGCGTATCTGAAGTCGCTGGCCGGGCCGCTGCCGCAGGCCCGCTTCTGCCCGACCGGGGGCATCGGGCCGGACTCGGCGCCGGACTACCTCGCGCTGCCCAACGTCGGTTGTGTGGGCGGGAGCTGGATGCTGCCGGCGGACGCGGTGGCGGCACGCGACTGGGCGCGCATCGAGCGGCTCGCCCGCGCCGCGGCAGCTTCGGCCGGCTCGGCGCAGGTGTCCCCGGCGGGCTCAGCGCAGGTGTGAGGTGTCGTTGAACAGCCGCACGCTGGCGTTGCCGTCGGCGTAGTAGGCGATCGCGGAGAGGGAGGCCGCCGAGAGTTCCATGCGGAACAGGGACTCGGGCGGGGCGCCCAGGGCGAGGCGGACGAAGGTCTTGATCGGCGTGACGTGGCTGACCAGCAGCACGGTCCGGCCCGCGTAGGCCGCGACCAGCTTGTCCCGGGTGGCGGCGATACGGGCCGCCGTGGCCGCGAAGCTCTCGCCGCCGCCGGTGGGTTCGGCGTCGGGCGAGGAGAGCCAGGCGTTCAGGTCGTCGGGGTAGCGTTCGCGCACCTCGGCGAAGGTGAGGCCCTCCCAGGCGCCGAAGTCGGTCTCGCGCAGCCCCTCCTCGACGGTGACGTCGAGGCCGAGGCGGGCGGCGACGATGGCGGCGGTCTCCCGGGTACGGGCGAGGGGTGAGCTGACGATCGCCTGGATGGTGCCGCGGCGGGCCAGCGCCGCGGCGGCCCTCTCGGCCTGCTCCCGGCCGATGCCGGAGAGGGAGGGATCGCTGCCGCCGCTGCCGGAGAAGCGCTTCTGGGGCGTGAGCGGTGTCTCGCCGTGGCGCAGCAGTACGAAGGTGGCGGGTGCGCCCATGTCGGCGGGGCCCCAACCGGTGCCGGGTGTGGCGACGGCCTGCGCGGCACGCGCATCGGCGCCGGACTCAGCGGTGGACTTCGCGGCGGGCTCGCGGACTTCGCCGGCCGGACCGGTCCCGGCACCCGCACCCGCACCCGCCTCCACCCCAGCGGCCCCGGCAGCCGCACCCGCCTCCACCGCAGCAGCCCCGGCAGCCGGGCCGGCGTCCACCGCGGCCCCGGCACCCGCGCCGGCCTCCACCCCAGCAGCCCCGGCGCCCGCACCACCGCCGGCACCCTCACGCACCCTGCGATGGATCACCGTCCCCGGAGCCGCCCCGTCCATCGCCTCGTTGGCCAGGCGGTCCGCCTGCTTGTTCTGCTCGCGGGGGATCCACTCCCAGCTCACCCGGTCCGGCGGGAAGACCCGCGCCGCGCGGGTGGCCAGCGGCTTCAGGTCGGGGTGCTTGATCTTCCACCGGCCCGCCATCTGCTCGATGACCAGCTTGGAGTCCATCCGGACGTGGACGACCGCCCCCGGGTCCAGCTCCCGGGCGGCCTCCAGGCCGGCCAGCAGCCCCCGGTACTCGGCGACGTTGTTGGTGGTGACGCCCAGGTACTCGGCGACCTCGACCAGGGTCTGCCCGGTCGCCGCGTCGACGACCACCGCCCCGTAGCCCGCCGGGCCGGGGTTGCCCCGCGCCCCGCCGTCCGCCTCGACGATGAACTCCCGCACCGGCCCTGCGCTCCTACAGCCCCGACTCGGCCGTGCGCACCAGGATGCGGCGGCAGTTCTCGCAGCGCACCACCGCGTCCGGGGCGGCCTGGCGGATCTCGTTCAGCTCGGTGATGGCCAGTTCCTGGCGGCAGCCCTGGCAGGTGCGGGCCTGCAGCTTGGCCGCGCCGATGCCGCCCTGCTGCTCGCGCAGCTTCTCGTACAGCTTGAGCAGGTCGGCGGGGACGGACGCGGCCACGACCTCGCGCTCCTTGGTGACCGAGGCGGCCTCGCCGTCGATCTCCTCCAGCGCGGAGTCCCGGCGTGCGGTGACGTCGTCGATCCGCGACTGGACGGAGGCGACGCGCTCGGTGAGTTCCGCGACCCGCTGCTGGGCGGACTCACGGCGCTCCATCACCTCCAGGACGATGTCCTCGAGGTCGCCCTGCCGCTTGGCGAGGGAGGCGATCTCGTGCTGGAGGTTCTCCAGGTCCTTGGGCGAGGAGACGGCGCCGGAGTCGAGGCGCTGCTGGTCGCGGGCGGCGCGCCGGCGCACCTGGTCCACGTCCTGTTCGGCCTTGGCCTGTTCGCGGGCGCAGTCGCTCTCCTCGGTCTGCGCGGCCACGAGCAGATCGCGCAGCTGGGTGAGGTCCCGGTTCAGCGACTCGAGCTCGGCGTGCTCGGGCAGCGACTTCCGCTTGTGGGCGAGCTGCTGCAGGCGGACGTCGAGGTCCTGGACGTCGAGAAGTCGGATCTGGTCGGCGGGCGCGGCGTTCAGTTGGGGGCTCCAGATGTTTCGGAATCAGCCGGGGCATGACTCCCCGGCGCGGGCGTGGTGGTCGACGGCTGGACGGACGCCGCGTGGGCGGTCCAGGGGTCGGTGACCGTGCGGGAGACCTGGACCCTCAGGTTCCATCCCCGGCGGTCGGAGATCTCGTCGAGCTGGGCGGCGGCCAGCTCGCACCAGGGCCACTCGGTGGCCCAGTGCGCCGCGTCGAGCAGCGCGAGAGGACTGTGGGCGACGGCCTCGGAGGCCGGGTGGTGGCGCAGGTCGGCGGTGAGGAAGGCGTCGACCCCGGCGGCGCGCACCTGGTCGAAGAGGCTGTCGCCGCTGCCGCCGCTGACCGCGAGGGTGCGCACGACGGCCTCGGGGTCGCCGGCCACCCGGATGCCCTGCGCGGTGGCGGGCAGCCGCCGGGCGGCGAGGGCGGCGAGTTCGCGGACGGTCAAGGGGTGGTCGAGTTCGCAGATCCGGCCCAGGCCCCGGCGGCCGGCCGGGTCGGTGGGGTCGGGCACCAGGGGCCGCACCACGCGTACGCCGAGCGCCCCGGCGAGGGCGTCGCTGACGCCCGGGTCGGCGGTGTCGGCGTTGGTGTGGGCGACGTGCAGCGCGATGTCGTTCTTGATCAGCGTGTGCACGACGCGTCCCTTGAAGTGGGACGCGGCGACGGTCGTGGTGCCGCGCAGATAGAGCGGGTGGTGGGTGATCAGCAGGTCCGCGTCCTGCTTCACCGCCTCGTCGGCGATCTCCTGGACCGGGTCGACGGCGATCAGGACCCGCCGGACCTCCTGGTCGGGATCGCCCACGACGGTGCCGACCGCGTCCCAGGACTCGGCCCGCTCGGCGGGCCACAGGTTCTCCAGCGCGGTGATGACTTCTGACAGACGGGGCACGGGAGCAAGGCTACCTGCCCCTTTCCCGCCGCAGTACCTGCACGGGCGGGCCGGCCGGCGCACGCTTCCGGACAGCACATGCGCCCCGGTTTCCTCAGGCGAATCGTTCCTGGAACACCCTTATGTGTGAAGCGGACAGCGGTGGATGCCCCGACTGTGCGTGCGAAAACTACGTTCGTCGCCGGAGGTGACCGAACGATGACGGCTTGTGCGATCGAGCCTTCGACGGGACACGACGATGGGGACGCCGGGGCTGCCGGAGCCGCGCGGGAAGCCGGGGCCGGTACGGACGTCGGGGCCGGGCGGGAGGCCGGGACCGGCGGGGCCGTCGGGGCCGCGCCGCCGGGCTGCAGCATCACCGCGGACGGTGCCTACGCCGCGCGCCTCGCCCGCTCCGGTGACAACCTCTTCCCGGAGCGCTGGACGCTGGACGGCCCCGAGCCGTACGCGGTGCCGCTGGCCGGCAACCAGCCGGAGGAGCCCGGCACCGAGGTGCAGCCGCTGAGCGACGGCCGGGTCCTGATCCACCGGCTGGTGGACGGACGGCACACCTTCTGTCTGCTGTATCCGGCCGGCCCCGGCACCGGGGAGCTGCCGCTGGGAGCGGTGGAGTGCCCGGAGGCCGGCACCCGGGTGTCGCTGCTGCCGCCCGCGCCGTGCGGGGAGCGGGCCTACGCCGTCGCGGTGGGCGTCCGCTCGACGGTCCTGTGGCAGGTGGCGGGCGGCGCCTTCGGGCCCGAGCGGCTCGCCGAGATCCCGGGCCGCTGCTCGGGCGGGGTGTGGCTGGACCGTGCGGGGCGCCTGCTGGCGCTGGACCGGGAGACCGGCGGGCGGACCAAGGCGGTCGTGGTGGACCTGGGGCGCGGCGGTGAGGTGTCGCCGCTGCTGCAGATCGCCGCCGGGAGCGACGACCGGGTGCTGCTGGCGGACCCGGACAGCGGGCTGCTGCTGATCCGCTCGGACGCGCCGTCGCCGGGCAGCGGCCGGCTGGGCTGGGGCGTGCTGGGCAGCACGCTGCCGGTGCGGTTCCCGCGGTGCGTGCGGCTGCCCGGCTGCACGGTCACCCCGTTCGCGATCCAGCCCGGTCAGGTGCTCACCCCGGAGGGCTGTGCGGTGGCCCTGCGCATCGACGGCCCGCTGGGTTCCTGGGTGGGGGTGTGGCGGCCGGGCGAGCGGCAGGTGCACCATCTCCGCGCGCCGGAGGGGTGGTTGACGGGCAGCGGGCTGTGGACGGCGGACGGGGTGCTGCGGCTGCCGTACGCCACGCCGGACGCTCCCTGCGGCGTCGCCTCGGTCCCCGCGCCCGCACCGGAGGAGCGGAGCACGCCCTCCACGGCACCGTCCCAGGACCCGCCCGCCCAGCGCGCGGAAGCGGAGCCGGCCGCACCGGCGGAGCCTTCGGCACCGCGTCCCGTTCCGCTGCAACAGGCCCCTCTGGGACGGGTTGTAACGAAGTAGTGGCGGTCGGCGTGGCCGCCTGGATCCGGGCCGTGGTGGGCCGGTTACACTCACCCGTCTGCAGGAAGATCATGTTTTTACGGGGTGAATTCCTTCCGATGAACGACGCCATCACCAACGAGGCGCCCACCACCGAGAGCGGTCAGATCCCTGCCGGGCGCGGCAAGCACCGGGGCCCGGTCGCCGCGCACGACACGGAGACGACCCCGCGCGGCCGTCACCGCAAGCCGGTGGAGGAGAACGAGCACGCGGAGTCGGCCGCCTGACGTGACGTCAGCGGCTGCTCCGGCACACCACAGCGGCCCCCGTCCGTCGGCCGGCGGACGGGGGCCGTTCCTCGTTCCCTTGCCCAGCGGGGCGGTTCAGCCGCGCCGCAGCCCCAGCACCTCCACCGCCGCGAAGGTCTCGCCCTCCGGCCGGCCCTCGTAGTACGGCGTGAGCAGCGCGTCCAGCTCCTGGTAGCTGAACGTCTCCTGCTTGCTGTCGAACTGCGCGGCCACGCGGGGCCGTTCGACGATGGCCACCATGCCGCCGTGCACCACGAGCAGCTGGCCGTTGATCCGCCCGGCGGCGGGTGAGGCGAGGTAACCGACGAGGGGCGCAACGTGCTCGGGGGCGAGCGGGTCGGTCCCGGAGGAGGGGGCGGCGTTGGCGAAGACGTCCTCGGTCATCCGGGTGCGGGCGCGGGGGCAGATGGCGTTGGTGGTGACGCCGTACTTGGCGAGGGCGTGGGCGGTTGAGGTGGTGAGCCCGACGATCCCGCCCTTGGCGGCCGCGTAGTTGGGCTGACCGGGGGAGCCGGCCAGGAACGCCTCGGAGGAGGTGTTGACGATCCGCCCGTGCACCGGCTCTCCCCCGCCGCGCTTGAACCGCTCCCTGAAGTGGGCGGCGGCGTGCCGGATCGTGTTGAAGTGGCCCTTGAGGTGGACGCGGATCACGGCGTCCCACTCGTCCTCGGTCATGGAGAAGACCATGCGGTCGCGCAGGATGCCCGCATTGTTGACCAGGATGTCGAGCCGCCCGAAGGCGTCGATCGCCGTCCGGACGAGTTCCGCGGCCTGCCGGTGGTCGGCGACGTCGCCGGTGTGGGCGAGCGCGGTGCCGCCGGCGGCCCGGATCTGCTCGGCCACCTCCTCGGCGGGGACGGAGCTGGCCGCTCCGGTGCCGTCGCGGCCCGGCTGCCCGTAGTCGTTGACCACGACGGCCGCGCCGAGCCGGGCGAGTTCCAGCGCCTCGGCCCGGCCCAGTCCGCGTCCGGCGCCGGTGACGATCGCGGTGCGGCCTGCCAGCGGAGTGGAGGACATCGGCGTGGCCATCGGAGTCGCCATCGGAGTCGCCCTCTCACATCTCCACGCAGGTGCGCAGCGCGGTGCCGGTGCGCATCTGGTCCAGGGCCTCGTTGATGTCCGTGAGCGCCACCCGGTGGGTGATCAGGCCGTCGAGGTCGACGCGGCCGGCCCGCCACAGGGCGATGGTCCGCTCGTAGGAGCGCACCACGTCGCCGCCTCCGTAGAGGGACGGCAGGATGCGCTTCTCGTCGAAGAACAGCTCGAACATGTTGAGCTGCAGGTGGTCGTCCATGGCGCCCGCGCCGACCACGACGAGGGTGCCGCCGCGCCGGGTGGTCTCGTAGGCGGTGCGGGCGGTGGCGGAGCGGCCGACGACCTCGAAGACGTAGTCGAAGCCCTCCCCGCCGGTGAGCTGCTGCTTGACGTCGGCCAGCTCCTCGGGGGCGACGGCGCGGGTGGCGCCGAACCGCAGCGCCGCCTCGCGCCGGGTGGACACGGGGTCGACGGCGACGATCTCGGCGGCGCCGCACAGCCGGGCGCCCTGGATCGCGGAGATGCCGACCCCGCCGCAGCCGATGACGGTCACCGACGAACCGGCCGCCACATCGGCGGTGTTGAGGGCGGCGCCGAGCCCGGTGGTGACCCCGCAGCCGATGAGGGCGGCGATGTCGAAGGGCACGTCGTCCGGTACGGGCACCGCGCAGCCGGCGTCGACCACGACCTCCTCGGCGAAGGTGCCGGTGCCGGCGAACCCGAAGACGTCACCGCCGGCCCGCCGGAAGTTGGGCGTGCCGGCGTTCATGAACCCGGCCAGGCACAGCTCGCTCTGCCCGCGCCGGCAGGCCGGGCAGGACCCGCACGGGGGCAGCCAGCAGACGACGACCCGGTCCCCTGCCGAGAGCCCCGTGACCCCCTCACCCACCTCGACGATCTCACCGGCGCCCTCGTGACCGGGCACGAACGGCGCGGGCTGCGGCAGCACCCCGCTCATCGCGGACAGATCCGAGTGGCACAGCCCGGTGGCCCGCACCCGGATCCGCACCTTTCCGGGGCCGAAGCCCACCGCCTCGATGTCGTCGTGGACCTCGAGCTTGTCCTGGCCGGTCTCGTGCAGTACGGCTGCCCGCATGGCGTGGCTCCCCTCGGCTTGGCGATGGAGGCGGAAGAGGCGTGGAGCGGTGAAGGCGTGGACGGCGGTGGTAGAAGGGCAAATGCTCCACCAAGGGCAGATGTGACGGGTTATCAGGAAAGGTCGACGACCGTGTCGGTGAGCACGGGCGCGTCGTCCCGGTCCACCGCGCCCACGGTGACGTGCACCTGGCTGTCGCCCTGCCCCTCCCACATCCGGATCCGCAGCGTCTCGCCGGGGTAGACGACTCCGGCGAAGCGGGTGGTGTACGCGCGGACGCGGGTGACGTCCCCGCCGAGCAGCGTGTCGACGACGGCCTTGAGGGTGATGCCGTAGGTGCACAGCCCGTGCAGGATGGGCCGTTCGAAGCCGGCCTTCCGGGCGAACTCGGGGTCGGCGTGCAGCGGGTTGAAGTCGCCGGAGAGGCGGTACAGCAGCGCCTGGTCGTCACGCACGGTCCGCTCGACGGTCCGGTCCGGCTCCCCGGCGGGCGCCTCGCGCCGTACGCAAGGGCCCCGGTCGCCGCCCCAGCCGCCCTCGCCGCGTACGTAGATCTGGGCGTCGTTGGTCCACAGCGGCCCGTCGGCGTCGGCGACGTCGGTCCGCAGGACGAGGACGGCGGCCTTGCCCTTGTCGTACACGGCGGCGACGCGGTGCGTTGCGGTGGCCCGGCCCTCGGCGGGCAGCGGCCGGTGCAGGGTCAGCGACTGGCCGCCGTGCAGCACGCGGGAGAGCTCGACCTCGACACCCGGCATGGACAGGCCGCCGATGACGCCGGGCTCCCCGCCGCCCGCGACGGTGGCGAAGCTCGGCAGGACGCGCAGCCGGGACTCCAGGGTGTAGCGCAGTTCGCCGGGGTCGGCGGCCGGGGTGCCGGCGCCGATGCCGAGGTGGTAGAGCAGGACGTCCTTGGTTCCCCAGCTGATCTCGCCGGTCCGGGGTTCGGCGGCGAGCGCCTTGGCTGCGTCGATGGGCATGGGACTCCTGATCGCCGGATGCTGAACCGATGCGGAA
>NZ_BAAAIZ010000079.1:0-10651 GCF_039526425.1 Streptomyces thermospinosisporus | reverse complement strand
ACCGTCGGCCGCACCGGGGTCGTCACGGGGCCGCGGGAACCCGCCCCATCAGTAGAACGCGTTCCAGTAGGGCGCCACTCTGTATAGCCCAGCCTCGTGCAGTTGTGAAGGCTCCTGACACTGTGTCAGCCAAGACTCACGTCGGCAGGCGTCCGGCGGCTCCCGTCGCTCACCCGCTGCCGGAGTCGCTCACCCGCGCCGGAACAGCGCCGTCCACAGGAAGTCCTCCCCGAACCACGGACTGTCCTCGCCCTGTTGTGCCATCCGCCGCAGCTCGATCTCCTCCAGCCCTGCCGTCTCCGCGAAGATCCGGCGCAGCGACTCGTCGGTGTAGGCGAGCCCGCCCTGCAGTCCGGTGCCCCGGTAGAACTCGTGGTCGTCCAGCTCGGAGCCCATGCCTCCGGCGGCGAAGCAGTTGAGCGCGAAGTGGCCGCCCGGTGCGAGCACCCGGTCCAGCAGGGCGAGGTAGCTGATCCGCCGGTGCGGCGGGAGGTGGTGGAAGCAGCCGGAGTCGTAGACGAGGTCGTAGGGGCCGGTCAAGTCGGTGGCGGTGAGGGCGAAGGCGTCGCCACGGTGGAAGCGCACGCCCTGCGCTCCGGCCTCGTGTGCCCGTTCCCGGGCCCATGCGACGGCCGCCGGGGACAGGTCCACGGCGTCCACCTCGAAGCCCCGCGCCGCCAGGAAGAAGGCGTTGCGGCCGGGACCGCAGCCGAGGTCGAGGGCCCGGCCGCCGGCGGTGACGAGGCCGCGGTCGGCGTACGACACCAGATTCTCGTCGGGCTTCGCCACGAAGAACGGGACCGGACGGGAACGGTCGGCGTAGAAGGTGTCCCACCAGTCGGCGCCGCGCGTCGTCCAGCGGTCCGCCTCCGGGGCGAACAGGTCGTCCAGGAGGGCGAGGACGTCGTCGACGGTGCGTATGTTCCGGTTACCCGGACTCTTTTTGTTCCGGTCCATCCGGACTCCTTTCCGCGTCCGCCGATGGTATGGCGCGGGCGGGTGAAGTCCCAGGCCAGACGGGGTGGTTGGGGCGCGGGCGGGGGTGCCTGACGGGGCTCTGCGGGCCCGGCGGACGCGGCGGCGTGCCAGGACCCTCACCCGTGGCGGAAGTCGGTCACGGCACCCCGCCGAGGGCCCTCACGGGGCCGTTCCGGCGTGCGCCGGGCCCGCATTTTCTCCCCGGTTCCGTTCGCGGTCCTGCTCAGCTCGCAGCCGCGTACCTGGTTCGCAAATCGCGCTCAGTGCGCGGCCCCCGCCTTGCGCGGCAGCCACTCGCGCTCAGTGCGCGGCCCCCGCCTTGCGCGGCAGCCACTCGCGCTCAGTGCGCGGCCCCCGCCTTGCGCGGCAGCCACTCGCGCTCAGTGCGCGGCCCCCTCCTTGCGCGGCAGCCACAGCCACATCATCACCGCCCCGGCCGCCAGCACCACCGCACCCGTGCGGAAGGCGAGGGCGTAGCCCTCGGTCAGGGCCTCGGGGGCGGTGGAGTCGCCGGTGCGGGCCGCAGCGATGGTGGACATGATCGCGAGGCCCAGGGAGCCGCCCATGGTGCGGGAGGTGTTGACCAGCCCGGAGACCAGGCCGGCCTCCTGCGGTGCGGCGCCGGAGGTGGCGAGCGCGGCGAGCGGGGTGCCGGCCAGGCCGCCGCCCAGCATCATCAGGATGCCGGGGAACATGATCGAGGTCAGGAAGGTGCCGTCCGCGGTCATCGTGGACTGCCAGCCGAAGCCGGCCGTGGCGACGAGCGTGCCGAGCACCGCCACGGTGCGCGGGCCGAGCGCGGGCATCAGCAGGGGCGCCAGTTTGGAGCCCAGCACCACGGCGAGCGAGCTGGGCACCAGGGAGAGCCCGGCCTCCAGCGGGCTGTAGCCGAGCACGTTCTGCGCGTACAGCGTCATCAGGTACCACATGCAGAACATGGCGGCGCCGCTGACGAACATCGCCACGTTCGCCGAGGCCACCGCCCGCAGCCGCAGCAGCCGGAGCGGCATCAGCGGCTCCTTCGCGCGCGCCTCGACGACCAGGAAGCCGGCGACCAGAAGCAGCCCGGTGGTCAGCGGTACGACGGTGGCGGGCGCCGTCCAGCCCTCGGCCTCGGTCTGCGAGATGCCGTAGGCCAGGGTGCCGAGGCCCGCCGTCACCAGCACGGCGCCGGGCAGGTCGAGGCGCCGCCGGTCACCGGCCCGGCTCTCGGTCAGCCAGAGCGCGGCGGCGGCGAGCACCACCGCGCCGACCGGCACATTGATCAGCAGCACCCACCGCCAGGACAGCGAGTCCACCAGCACCCCGCCGACGAAGCCGCCGGCCGCGCCGCCGCCCGCGCCGACGGCGGTCCAGGTGGCGATGGCCCGCGCCCGTGCCGCGCCCTCCGGCACGGCGGAGGTCACCAGGGTCAGGGTGGAGGGTGCGAGCACGGCCGCCCCGAGCCCTTGCACGGCCCGCGCCAGCAGCAGCTGCCAGCCCTCCTGAGCCAGCCCGCCCGCCAGCGAGGCCGCGGTGAACAGGCCGAGGCCGACGAGGAACATCCGCTTGCGTCCGTAGAGGTCGCCGGCGCGTCCGCCGAGCAGCATGAAGCCGGCGAAGGCGATCGCGTAGGCGTTGACCACCCACTGCAGGCCCTGGGCGTCCAGTCCGAGGCCGGTGCGGACGGAGGGCAGGGCGACATTGACGACGGAGATGTCCAGGACGACCAGGAACTGGCCGGCGCAGGCCAGGGTCACCACCAGCCATGCGGGAGGTGCGGGACGCCGGGTGACAGAGGTGGAGGTACCGGAAGCCTGGAGCATGATTGCCATGCTCTCAACCGCCGGGCGCGGGTCCGTCAAGAACCGGTCAAGAAATCGTTAGAGTGCCGAAGCAACGGAATAGTTGCCTCAGCAGACAGGTTCCCGCTGACCATGAGACGGACGACGACCGGCCCCGCCGCCCCCGCCCCGCGTGAGACCGGCACGGCCGTGGTGCCGCTGCTGGCCTTCGCCGGGATCGTGGTGGCGGTGATGCAGACCCTGCTGGTGCCGGTCATCAAGGATCTGCCGCGCCTGCTGGACGCCTCGCCCGCCGACGCCTCCTGGGTGCTGACCTCGACCCTGGTGTCCGGTGCCGTGGCCACCCCGATCCTGGGCCGGCTCGGCGACCTGTTCGGCAAGCGGCGGATGCTGGTGGCGGGCCTGGCGGTGATGGTGGTGGGGGCGCTGGTCAGCGCGTTCACCAGCGATCTGCTGCTGATGATCGCCGGCCGTACCCTCCAGGGCTTCGCGATGGGCGCGATCCCGCTCGGCATCGGCCTGATGCGGGACCTGCTGCCGCGGGAGCGGCTGGCCTCGGCGATGGGCCTGATGAGCTCCTCCATAGGCGTCGGCGGCGGCCTCGCCCTGCCCGCCGCCGCGCTGGTCGCCCAGCACGCCGACTGGCACGTCCTCTACTTCGGCGCCGCGGGCCTCGGCCTGCTCGCGATCACGCTGATCCTCCTCGTCGTGCCGGAGTCGCCGTCGCGCGCCCCGGGCACCTTCGACCTGCCGGGCGCGCTGGGCCTGTCCGCCGGTCTTGTGCTGTTCCTGCTGCCCGTGTCCAAGGGCGGGGACTGGGGCTGGGCCTCGGCCACGACGCTCACGCTCTTCGGCTCCTCGGTGGTGGTGCTGCTGCTGTGGGGGTGGATGGAACTGCGCGTGCCGGCTCCGCTGGTGGACCTGCGCACCACCGCACGCCGCGAGGTGCTGCTCACCAACCTCGCGTCGATCATGGTCGGCGTCTCCTTCTTCGTCGTCTCCCTGGTCCTCCCCCAGCTCCTCCAGCTCCCCGCCGGCACCGGCTACGGGCTCGGCCAGTCGATGGTCGTCGCCGGTCTGTGCGTGGCGCCGCTCGGCCTGACGATGATGTTCACGGCCCCGGTGTACGCCCGCCTCTCGGCCCGCTACGGCCCGCGGGCCACCCTCATCCTCGGCCTGCTGATCATCGGCCTCGGCTACGGCGGCGGCCTCGGCCTGATGAGCGCCGCCTGGCAGACCCTGGTGACGTCGATCGTCCTGGGCGCCGGCATCGGCCTCGCCTACGCCTCGCTGCCCGCGCTGATCAACGCGGCGGTCCCGGCGTCGGAGACGGGCGCGGCCAACGGCCTGAACACGCTGATGCGCTCCATCGGCACCTCGGTGTCCAGCGCCGTGATCGGCACGGTGCTGGCGGCCACGGCCCACACCACGGGCGGTGTGGAGGTGCCCTCCCTGCACGGCTTCCGCCTCTCCTTCCTGATCGCCACGGCGGCGGTGGCGGTCGGCCTGCTCCTCGCCCTGTTCCTGCCGGCCACGCGTCCGCCCGCCGGCGGGCAGCTGCTGGCGAGCAGCGAGGACGAGCCGGCCGCGGAGCACGCCGCACGGCAGGCTCCGGGCAGGGTCTCCGCCTGACCCCGGCCGCCGGGTGCGGCCCGGCGTACGGCAGCATGACCCCGTGGACACACGGACGACCTCCCAGGCCGGCCCCGCGCCGGCGGCACCCGGCCCCGGCGTACTCGCCGCGTTCGAGGCGGCGAAGGGCTTCATGCCCGTGGACGAAGGGCTCGCCCTCTACGCGGCGGCCCGGGAGGCGGGCGGCCTCGGCCTGCCCCTGCTGGAGGTCGGCACCTACTGCGGCCGCTCCACGATCCTGCTGGCCGACGCGGCCCGGGCGGCCGGTGTCACCGCGCTCACCGTGGACCACCACCGCGGCAGCGAGGAGCAGCAGCCCGGCTGGGACTACCACGACCCGGAGACGGTCGACCCCGAGCTGGGCGTGATGGACACCCTGCCCGCCTTCCGCCGCACCCTGCACCGGGCGGGCCTGGAGGACCACGTCGTCGCCCTCGTCGGCCGCTCACCGCAGATCGCGTCCCTGTGGGCCTCCCCGCTGGCCCTGGTCTTCATCGACGGCGGCCACACCGACGAGCACGCCACCGCCGACTACGAGGGCTGGGCACCCCATGTCGCCCCCGGCGGCCTCCTCGTCATCCACGACGTCTTCCCCGACCCCGCCGACGAGTTCACCGGCCAGGCCCCCTACCGCATCTACCTCCGCGCCCTGGCCTCCGGCGCCTTCACCGAGGTCTCCGCCCAGAACTCCTTGCGCGTGCTGCGGCGCACGGGCCCGGGCATCTGACGGGACGCGTGAGCCGGGTCACCTGACCGAGCGAGCGCCCCCCAGGTGCCCCGTTCGCCCCGCCCCTGCATCGGCGTGCGTGCTCGGCGGCAGCCGCTAGGGTGGCTGCGTGTCGTATACGGGTCCCGATTTCGATGCTCCTGAGCCGCGGCGGTCCCGGCGGGGGCCGCTGACCGTGGCGCTGGCCGCGCTGGTGCCGGGTGCGCTGCTCGGGTGGGCGGTGTATGCCGTGGTCGGCGGGGGGCCGGGGGACGACGAGCGGAACGACGGTGCGGCGGGCGAGGCGTCGGCCTCGGTGTCGTCGCGGGCCCCGTCGTCGGCGAAGGCGTCGGCCTCGCCGTCGAAGAAGCCTTCCGGGAGTGCGGAGCCCAGTGCCTCCGCGTCCTCCCCTTCTCCCGCCTCCGCGCCGGCTGCCGCCGGTCCCCTCAAGGGGAAGGTCGTGGTCATCGATCCGGGGCATAATCCGGGCAACTTCCGGCACGCCGCCGAGATCAACCGTCAGGTGGACATCGGGACCAACCGCAAGGAGTGCGACACCACCGGGACCTCCACCAACGGCGGTTACACCGAGGCGAAGTTCACACTCGACGTCGCCCGCCGGATGCGCGAACTGCTGGAGGCGCAGGGCGCCACGGTGAAGCTCACGCAGGACGGCGACCGGCCGTTCGGCCCGTGCATCGACGAGCGGGCCCGGATCGGCAACGAGGCGAAGGCCGATGCCGTGGTGTCCCTCCACGCCGACGGCTCCGGGACCGGCAACCGCGGGTTCCATGTGATCCTGCCCGGCACCGTGCAGGCCGGCGCTGCCGACACCCGCGCCATCGTCGGACCGTCCCGCGAACTCGGTGAGCGCATCGCCGGGAATTTCGTCCGGGTCACCGGCAGCGCGCCCTCCAACTACGTGGGCGGCGGCACCGGTCTCGTCACGCGTAAGGACCTGGGCGGTCTCAATCTGTCAACGGTTCCCAAGGTGTTCATCGAGTGCGGGAACATGCGCGATAGCAAGGACGCGGCACAGCTGACCAGCGGTGCCTGGCGGCAGAAAGCGGCGCGTGGGATTTCGGATGGAATCGTGAGTTTTCTGCGCGGGTAGCAGGTCGGGGCAACGGTCCCGGCGGACAGCCTGATCGGGCGGACGATAGTGTCGTTCCCACGATGAGGGGCCACCCCCGCGCTTCGCACCCTGGCCCGAGGGCGACAAGGTGACAGCGACGCCTCTACCGACGACGAGACGACAACGAAGGACCTGAAGTGAATATCCGCTCCCTCACTCGAGGCGACGGCGTGGTGATCGGAGCAGCGGTGTTGCTGTTCATCGCGTCGTTCCTCGACATCTACTCGTTCGACGGCGTGGACGACGACGGCATCCCCAGCCTGTGGGGCAGCGGGCCGGTGTTGTTCGGTGTCGTGCTGGCGGGGTTGATCGGCGCCGCTCTCGTCGTCGTGGCCCGGGCCCTGCCCCAGCCGAAGAAGGTCGCGGGCCTCGACCTCGGGCAGTTCGGGATCGCCTTCACCGTCTTCGCCGCCTGGTGCGCGCTGGGCAACATCTTCGACCCGCTGGGTGCGTTCGACAACGACAGCAGCGGCCTCGACGACCGGATCGACCCCGGCATGGGCCTGATCCTCGCCCTCATCGCCACCCTGGTGCTGGCCGCCGCCGCGGTCGCCACCCCGCTGGTCCCCGCGCTCAAGGGCACCCTGCTCCCGGCCGGCGGCCCGTCCGCGCCGCAGCCCTACGGCGCCCAGCCGCCCGGCGGTTACGGCTACCCGGGCGCCCAGCAGCCCTACGCCGGTCAGCCGGGCCAGCCCGGTCCGGCAGGCCAGCAGCCGTTCCCGGGCGGTCAGCCGCAGCAGGGTCAGCCCGCGCAGCCCGCGGGGGACTTCTCGCCGTTCTGGTTCGCCGTGCCGGTGCCCCGGCCGCTGTTCCCGGAGGACGGCTCGCCGACGCCGATCGCCGAACTGGCGCCCGGCACCTGGTACCTGGCGGTGGAGCAGCGCGGTCAGGCGCTGGTCGCCCAGACCCAGGACGGCCGCCGCGGTGTGCTGCAGGACACCTCCGGCATCCAGCGCGGCTGAGCCGAGCCGCTGAGCGTTCCACGGCCCCTTGCCCTTCCGGGCGGGGGGCCGTTGCCGTACCCTCGACGCCGCCCGCGAATGCTGACGTACCGTCAGGAGGCTGGTGGCATGCGGCTCGGACTCGCGCTCGGCTACTGGGGCCGCGGCCCCTCCTCCGGCCACCTGCCGCTGGCGCAGGAGGCCGAACGGCTCGGCTACGACTCGGTGTGGACGGCGGAGTCGTGGGGCTCGGACGCGTTCACCCCGCTCACCTGGATCGCCGCGCGCACCTCCCGCATCCGGCTCGGCACCGCGGTCGCGCAGATGGCGGCCCGCCCGCCGACCACCACCGCGATGCACGCCCTCACCCTCGACCATCTCTCCGGCGGCCGCATGATGCTGGGCCTCGGCCTGTCCGGGCCGCAGGTCGTCGAGGGCTGGTACGGCCGCCCGTTCCCGGCCTCCCCGCTGACCGCGACCCGCGAGTACGTCGACGTGGTGCGGCAGGTGCTGCGCCGCGAGGCCCCCGTCGAACTCGCCGGCCGCTTCCACGCCCACCCCTACCGCGGCCCGGACGCCACCGGCCTCGGCAAGCCCCTCAAGCCGATCACCCGTCCGCTCCGCCCCGGCCTGCCCGTGCTGCTCGGCGCGGAGGGCCCGAAGAACGTGGCGCAGACCGTCCGCATCGCCGACGGCTGGCTCCCCCTGTACTGGTCCCCCACCCGCCCCGAGGCCTACGGCCCGGCACTGGCCGACCTGCCCGAGGGGTTCGTCGTCGCCCCGATGGCGCAGGTGCGGGTCTGCCGGGACGTCGCCGAGGGCCTGCTCCCGGTGAAGGCCATGCTCGGCTTCTACATCGGCGGCATGGGACACGCCTCCCGCAACTTCCACGCCGACCTGATGGCCCGCATGGGGTACGAGGAGGAGGCCCGCCGGGTGCAGGAGCTGTTCCTGTCCGGGCGCCGCGAGGAGGCGGTGCGGGCGGTGCCGGACGCCTTCGCCGACGAGATCTCCCTGGTGGGGCCGCGGGAACGCATCGCCGAGCGGCTTCAGTTGTGGCGCAAGGGCCCGGTGACGGACCTGCTGGCGCTGGCCCCGGATCCGGCGAGCCTGCGGGTCCTTGCGGAGCTCAGCTCCTGACCCCCGTACAAAGCCGCGCGGCCGCCGCGGGTTTCACCCGGCGAATCGGGGCCAGACGGAAAGCATGTCTCCCCGATATCGCACTGGTTCCACCTCCGCGGGGACGGTCGTCGCGGTGATCGCGGACATCATGGCCGTCATCCTCGGACTGTGGATTCTGATGTACCTGCTGGACGCCAACCGCGCCAACGAACTGGTGCAGTTCGTCCATGACGCGGCCAACTGGCTGGCCGGCTGGTCCCGTGACCTGTTCACCTTCGACGAGGCCTGGGCCAGGGTGGTCTGCGGCTACGGCCTCGCTGCGGTCGTCTACCTGTTCATCGGCCACGCGATCGCGAACCGCCTGCGCAGGCACTGAGCCGCGCAGGCGGTGAGCCCCAGCGGCGGGCGCTGCGCCGGCCCGTCCGTCAGTCCTCGGCGCAGCAGTCCGCGTCCAGGCCCCACGGCAGGCGCTCCCCGCCGAAGACCTGGCAGGTGGCCTCGTGGCCGCCCAGCGCGGCGACCGCCAGCAGCACCGAACCGGCGGTCCAGGTGGTGAGCTCCTGCGGCCAGACGGCGTCGTCGTCGAAGACGTACCCCGTCCAGTACAGGCCGCTCGCCGCGTCCCGCAGGTGCTGGATGGAGCGGAGGATCTCAAGGGCGCGGTCGGACTCGCCCATCGCCCACAGGGCCAGGGCGAGTTCGGCCGACTCGCCGCCGGTCACCCACGGGTTGGGCACCACGCAGCGCACCCCGAGGCCGGGCACCACGAAGCGGTCCCAGCCCTCCTCGATGCGCGCCTTGGCCTCCGCGCCGGTGAGCGCGCCGCCCAGCACCGGGTAGTACCAGTCCATCGAGTAGCGGTCCTTGTCCAGGAACCGCTCCGGGTGGCGCCGTATCGCGTGCCGCAGCGCGCCCGCGGCCAGCTCCCAGTCGGGCTGCGGCTCCTCCCGCTGCTCGGCGATGGCGAGGGCGCAGCGCAGCGCGTGGTGGATCGAGGACGAGCCGGTGAGCAGGGCGTCGGTGGTGGCGGTGCCGTCGTCGTCGCGCCGCCAGCCGATCTGCCCGCCGGGCTGCTGGAGCCGCAGCACGAACTCGACCGCCGCGTACACCACGGGCCACATGCGGTCGAGGAAGGTGTCGTCGCCGGTGGAGAGGTAGTGGTGCCACACGCCTACGGCGACATAGGCGACGAAGTTGGTCTCCCGGCCCCGGTCGGTGATGTCGCAGGGGTCGCCGTCGGCGTAGGCGGCGTACCAGGATCCGTCGGGCTGCTGGTTCCGGGCCAGCCAGAGGTAGGCCCGCTCGGCGGCCTCGTGCTCGCCCGCCGCGTCCAGCGCCATGGCGGCCTCGACGTGGTCCCAGGGGTCGAGGTGGTGGCCCCGGAACCAGGGGATGGCGCCGTCCGCGCGCTGCAGCCGGAGGATGCCGCGCACGGTCGCGGCGGCCTGCCCGGCGGTCAGCACGCCGGGCAGCACCAGGTGTTCGGTCCGGGGCGTGGTCACGCGGCGTCCACCGGGGGCAGGTGCGGCTTGGTCGCGTACGCCACGAAGCTCTTGCCGATGAGCGGGTTGAGCGCCTGCTCGGCGATCCGGGTGGCCAGCGGCTTCTTCATGATGTCCCAGACCAGCAGCTTGTGGTACGCCCGCACGGGCAGCGCCTTGTCGTTGTCCACGCCGAAGGCGCACTTGAGCCACCAGTACGGGGAGTGCAGCGCGTGCGCGTGGTGCGTGCCGTACGGCCTGAGGCCGGCCTCGCGGATCTTGGCGAGCAGTTCGTCCGCCTTGTAGATGCGGATGTGGCCGCCCTCGACCTCGTGGTAGGCGTCGGACAGCGCCCAGCAGACCTTCTCGGGGCCGTAGCGGGGCACGGTGATGGCGATGCGGCCGCCCGGCTTGAGCACGCGGACCATCTCGGCGAGCACGCCCTTGTCGTCCGGGATGTGCTCCATCACCTCGGAGATGATCACGACGTCGAAGGACTCGTCGGGGAAGGGCAGCGCGAGGGCGTCGCCCTCCATGGCGGTGGCCTCGGCGCCCGCGGGGGCCTCGCCGGCCTCCTTCATCGCCGCGAACCACTTGGCGACCTCGCGGATCTCGTCCCCGTTCCGGTCGAGCGCCACGACGCGGGCGCCGCGCCGGTAGCACTCAAAGGCGTGCCGGCCGGCTCCACAGCCGAGGTCCAGGACACGGTCGCCGGGGGCGAGCGGGAACCGGGAGAAGTCGACGGTCAGCACGTGGCCCTGCTTTCGGGGTGGGAGGTTGCGGACTCTTCCGTGGGGGTGGCGTCGGGGACGGCGGAGCCGGCCGGGGGCGTGCCGCTCGGGACGGCGGAGCCGGCTGCCGGCGCGGGCGCC
>NZ_BAAAIZ010000078.1:67344-68118 GCF_039526425.1 Streptomyces thermospinosisporus | reverse complement strand
TTTTTCGCGGTCGGTATCTGGTCCCTGACGAACGCAACAAGGCTTGATGTGGTGAACAAATTGCGTTCATTGAGCTTCTTCAGCGGTGACGCTCCAGGGTGAGGATGGCTTTGGCGATTGACGTCATGCTGGTCGGGCTGCATCGGGATCTGCGGAAGATTCGCCAGATCTTCAGGCGTGCGACGCCGCGTTCGACTGGTGCCCGTGCTGTGGCCAGGGCCTTGTTGATCGTTCTCTCGGTGGGGGTGAGTTCTTGCCGGGGCCTACGCTTGATGCCCGCGGTCAGCCAGGGGCCGGCGCCGATGTAGGCGAGGTCGGCCAGGATGGGGACGCCCTGGCGTTCGCAGATCCGGATGATCCGGGTGGGTGCGGGCCGCCGTCGGGTCGTGTCTGCGCCGACGGTTGCTATGGAGGTAGGCCGTCCTTTTCAACAAAGCGGGTCGGCAAGCGGGGCTTCGAGGTCGGCGATGCGCCGGTCCTGACGCGGAGGTTGGAGCGGGTGGCCCTGAGTCGTTCGTCGAAGGTGCGGTTGTCTTCGGTCAATTGCGGACTCGTCGCGAGGCTGGTGTTCTCGGTGGTGATCTGCTGGATGGCCTCCTCGGTCCATTGAGCGGTGTGCATCGTGAAGTTGCAGGTCACTGGGTTGGTGTGTCGGTGAGCGCGTCCAACTCGCTGCGGCGAGCCGTGATCCGATCCAGCTCGGACATCTCCGTTCCCTCCCCGCAATCCGGTTGACCTACTGGCACGGCGACGGATCGTAGGCGGACCCGCGCG